>JAHWKQ010000155.1 GCA_019347785.1 Actinomycetota bacterium | reverse complement strand
GCCGACAGGCCCATGGAGACCGTCGGGAATTCCCAGTAGTCGGGCATCAGGCGCGGATGCGGGTAGCTGGACAGCCCGTCGGGCTGGCGGTCCTGGCGGAACTTGTCCAGCCGCTCCTCGGTCAGGCGCCCCTCCAGGTAGGAGCGCGCGTAGATGCCCGGCGAGCCGTGGCCCTGGATGAAGATCTGGTCGCCGGCCCGCCGGTCCTCCTCGGTGCCCTTGCCTCGGAAGAAGTGGTTGAAGCCGACTTCGTACAGCGACGCGGCCGACGCGTACGTCGCGATGTGGCCACCGACGCCCAGGCCGGGCCGCTGGGCGCGCGTGACGCACACCGCCGCGTTCCAGCGGATGTACGCGCGGATGCGCCGCTCGATGTCCTCGTCGCCGGGGAACTCCGGCTCCTGGCTCGGCGGGATCGTGTTGACGTAGTCGGTGGACGTCAGATAGGGCATCCCGACGCCCAGGTCGCGGGTCTCCTGCAGGACCCTCAGCAGGATGTAGCGGGCCCGCTCAGTGCCCTCGCGGTCGACGACGCCCCGCAGCGACTCGAGCCACTCGCGCGTCTCCTGGGGGTCGATGTCGGGGACGTGACTGGGCATCCCGTCGACGGTCACGCTCGTCTCGCGGTTGTCACTCACCGTGCGCCCTCCCCGGCCCCGGCCACCTGGAAGGCAATGGTACGACCACGGAGGGGTGGAGTGACACCCCCCGCCGGCGAGGCGATCCGCCTGCGGGGGCCAAGAGGGTCCCGCCGGGTCAGGAGCCCCCCCGCGAGCGCGCCTGCAGGTCGAAGGCGGCGTCGGACGAGAAGTAGCGGCGGGTCTCGCGCGCCACCACGCCGGACAGCAGCAGCAACCCGATGAGGTTGGGCAGCGCCACAAGGCCGTTGAAGACGTCGGCGAACAGCCACACCGTCTGCAGGCCGCCGACCGCGCCGACGTAGATCGCCGCGATGAACAACAGCCGGTAGGGCATCACCGCGCGCCGCCCGAACAGCCGGTCCATCTGCCGCTCGCCGTAGTAGGCCCACCCCAGCATGGTCGAGTACGAGAACATGATGAGTCCGAAGGCCACGATGTAGCCACCCCAGGAGCCGGGCAGCCCCGCTCGGAAGCCGCCCTGGGTGATGGCCGCCCCGGCCGCGCCCGTCTCCCACGAGCCGCTCGTGATGATCACCAGGCCCGTGAAGGTGCAGACGACCAGCGTGTCCAGGAAGGTCTGGGTCATCGACACGAGCGCCTGGCGGACCGGCTCGGTGGTCTGTGCGGCGGCTGCGGCGATGCCCCCGGTGCCCAGCCCCGACTCGTTGGAGAAGATCCCCCGCGCCACGCCGAAGCGCAGCGCCGCGATGAAGGTCGTGCCGGCGAAGCCGCCGACGGCCGCCGTGCCGGTGAAGGCATCGGAGAAGATCATCGCCAACGCGGCGGGCAGCTGGTCGGCGTTGGCGACGATCACCCAGGTCGCTCCGAGCATGTAGACGACCGCCATGAACGGCACCAGGTAGCTGTTGACCGTGCCGATGCTGTGGATGCCGCCGAGGATGAACGGACCCGCCGCCAGGATGAGCACGACGCCGGTCACCCACGTCGGGATCCCGAAGGAGGTCCCCACGGCCGCCGACACCGAGTTCGACTGCACCATGTTGCCGATGCCGAAGGCCGCGATCGAGGCCGCCACGGCGAAGAACAGCCCGAGGAACTTGCCGAAGCCCCCACCGACCCTGGGTCAGATAGAACTGCGGCCCGCCGCTCTGCTCCCCCGCCGAGTCGGCCCTACGGAACTTCACGCCGAGCAGCGCCTCGGAGTACTTGGTCGCCATGCCGACCAGGCCGGTGACCCACATCCAGAACAGCGCGCCCGGCCCGCCCAGATTGATGGCCTCCGCCACGCCCACGATGTTGCTGGTGCCGATGGTGGCCGCCAGGGCGGTCATGAGGGCCTGGTAGTGGGTGATGTCGCCCTCGGCGCCCTCTTCCCGGCGCTTGACCAGGGCGTAGTACAGCGACGGCCCGAGCTGTCGGAACTGCAGCCCCTTGAGCAGGCCGGTGAGGTACAGGCCGGTTAGCAGCAGCAGCGGGATGAGGACGAACGGGCCCCAGACGACCTCGCTGATCCGGGACAGATAGCGGAAAATCGCCGTCGATCCCCATAACTCAATCCCATACCCGGTCCAGAGTCCACGCTCCGGATTCGCTGACCAGCTCATAGACACCGTGGCTGGCAGCGCCCGGGTGGGCGCCATCCGCCGGTGATCGCCGGGACGCCTCGACGCGCCACAGGTCCCGTTGGGGGACCTGCACCCCCCCACCCGCCCAGTAGCCGCCGTCCTCGCGCCAGTGACCGAGGACCGTGAGCACCCGGTAGGGCCTGCCCCGCCAGCGGAACGCCCGGGGCGCCGGCTCGTCCCGGGCGCCCCGGGCGACGCGCACCTGGATCCGCTCGCGGTACCGCCTCGTCATTGGACCCCCGGGTGCGGCGGGGCGGCGGGGCGGCGCCGGGCGCGTCTTCCCCCGCGCCCGACAGCCGCCCCTGGGTATCGAACATATGTTCGAACCACCGCACGATACGGGGCGGCGCCCGCGCGTGTCAACCCGACAGGACCGAACAGGGCCGACTACTCTGGCCCGCGTGCTCGTACGCGGGGAGGCTCTCTCGTCGATGGACCGCCGCGGCTTTCTCAGGTCGGTCGGGGCGCTCACCACGGCACGGTTGCTGTCGGCGTGCGCGCGCGACACCGGGATCCCCTCCGCGGACCCGACCCTGTCGGTGTTCCCCGCCAACTACGAGCTGCTGACCGGTCGCCGCCAGCGGGTGGCCTTCGCCCTGCTCGACGCCTCGAACCGGCCCCTGCGCGACGTGCCGGCCGAGCTGTACGTGCGCGACCCGCAGGGACGGGTGCTGACCGGGCCGGTCGACACCGACTATCACGAGGACGACGGGCTCGAGCGCGGCTTCTACCGGTCGGCGGTCACGCTGCGCCGCCCCGGGGTCGTGACGCTGGCCGCGGTGGTCGACGACGCGTGGGGCGAGGGCGCCGTGCAGGTCGTCACCCCGCGCCGCAGCGCGGTGCCGGCCCCGGACCAGTCGGCGGTCTCGACGCCGACGCCCACGCCGGCGCGCTCGCTGGGCATGCGGCGGCTGTGCACGCGCAGGCCCCCCTGCGGCATGCACACGACGAGCCTGGACGACGCGCTGACGGCCCACCGGCCGGTGATGCTCACCTTCGCCACCCCGGCCTACTGCACGTCCGCGGTGTGCGGGCCCACAGTCGACACCGTCGAGCAGGTCCGCACCTCGGCGGCCTGGGGCGACCTCGCCTGGATCCACTGTGAGATCTTCGCCGACGCCGGCCGCCACCCGGCCCGACCGGTGCGGGCGTGGGGCCTGGAGAGCGAGCCCTGGCTGTTCGCGATCGCCCGCGACGGCATCGTCGCCGACCGTCTCGACGGCCCCGTGCTGGAGGCCGACGTCGCCGCGCTCGCGCGGCGGGCGCGCGCCTGATCAGCCCGCGCCGCGTCCCCGCTCCAGCATCCCGCCGCCCCTGCCGCCCCGGCGCAGGACGTGCAGCCCGGCCAGGATGCCCACGGCAGGCACGAGCACGGCGACGTAGACCGCGCTCCACAGCGCCATGGCGGCAAAGGTCAGCCCGGTGAGCAGGGCGTCCGCGACGAGCGCCGCCAGGGTGAGCACGGCCAGCGTCACCGCGGTCGAGCCCGCACGCGCGACCAGGGTGCCGACGCCTGCCTCGTGGACGTCGGACTCTCGGTGGTCGGATGGGGCCTCCATGCGGAGGATCCTCGCAAACACATCAGGATAGGACAAGGGGAACTCTTGACCCGCGGGCATCAGCGTGATCACAGCGCCGGGTCGGCCAGGTCCAGCCGGTTCAGCCGGGTCTCCAGGCGCTGGACCTCGACCGTCACCGCCTCGATGTCCCGGGCGATCTGCACGTCGAGCTGCGGGTAGAGGATCTGGAAGCTCGTCTCGGCCGCGCCGATCTGCCAGCCGGCCTCCGCGCAGAACTCCCCGAGGTCGAACTCCCACGTGAACAGCAGATCCCGCCCGTCGTCGTGGACCCATTCGGTGAGGAAGCGGTTGGGGCGCCGCGCGTACTGCACGATGCCCCGCCGGTCGCGCTGGACGGGCTGGAAGCCCAGCGACCGCAACTGCGGATCGAGCCCGTCGGCGATCGGCTGGGGGCGGCTGGGCATGGGGGCGAGCATAGCGTCCCGCCCCGCCGCCCCCCGGTGTGCGCGTCACCCTGGTTACCGCCGTGGCAACCCAGGCGGCACGCGCCGGTCAGGCTCACTGTCAGGCGCGCAGCAGCGCCGCGTACAGCGTCAGGCCGGGCCCGAACGCGAGCGACACGATCGCCGTGCCCGGCTCCGGCGGTCGCCGGCGAACGATGCGGTCGATGATCAACAGCACCGTCGCCGAGGAGCAGTTGCCGCAGTCACGCAGCACCCCGCGGGACGGGGCCACCGCGGCGTCGGAGAGCCCCAGCTCGCGCTGCACGACGTCGATGACGCGTGGCCCGCCAGGGTGGATCGCCCAGCCGACGACGTCGTCGCGGCACACGCCGCTGCCGTCGAGCAGGTCGGTGACCACCTCGCCGACATGGCGGCGCACCACGTCGGGGACCCGGGGCGACAGACCCATCCGGAAGCCGCGGTCGGTCACGTCCCAGCTCATCATGCCCGCGTGTGCCTGATCGGTGCGGGCGGCGACGTCGACGACGCGCAGGCTCCCCGCGCGGGCGGCGCCCGGGGTCACCGCCACGGCCGCCGCGGCGTCGCCGAACAGGGCATGGGCGACGACCTGCTCGACGTCGATCTCGTCGGTCCGCGGCTGCACGTGCAGGCTCGGCAGCTCCAGGCACAGCAGCAGCGCGACCTTGCCGCGGGCAGCGGCGGCATCGGCCGCGGCGGCCAGGCCGGGCAGCGCGGCGTAGCAGCCCATGTGGCCGACGTGCAGCCGCTGGACGCTCTCGCGCATGCCGAGGTCACGCGCGAGGAGGATGTCCAACCCCGGCGTGGCGTAGCCGGTGCACGACACCACCGTGAGCAGCCCCACCTCGGTGGGGGCGAGGCCGGCGTCGTGCAGGCAGGCCCCCAGGGCCTCCTTGCCCAGTGGCACGGCCTCAGCCAGGAAACGCCGCATGCGCTGGGCGGTCCCCCAGCCGCTCACGTCCTCCACGCAGGGGTCGACGACGCCGTGGCGGCGCTCGACCCCGGCGTTGCGCCACACCCGCCGCGCGACGGGGGACTGTGCGTAGGGTCCGGCGAAGAAGCCCTCCCACAGGCGCCGTTGCTCTCGCCGCGCGGGCAGCGCCGAGCCGAAGCCGCTG
>JAHWKQ010000154.1 GCA_019347785.1 Actinomycetota bacterium | reverse complement strand
ACCGCCGTGGCCCGCCACGGCGCGGGCGCGGTCCTGCACCCCGACGCCCGCGCCCGCGTGGCGGCGGCGCACCGGGCGGCGCGGGCGCTGGTCGTCCGGGGCGCGCCCGTGTACGGGCGGACCACCGGCGTCGGGGCTCTGCTCGGCGAGCGGGTCGGGGGGGATGTCGGCGCCGCGCACGACCTGGCGCTGTTGCGCAGCCACGCCGCCGGCACCGGCGAGCAGGCCACGGCCGAGGTCTCCCGGGCCATGATCGCGGTGCGCGCCAACCAGCTGGCCGCCGGCGGGGCCGGCGTGAGCCCGGGGGTCGTCGACGCCCTCGTCGCCGCCCTGGACGCCGGTCTGGCGCCCGCGGTCCGCCGGGTCGGCGCGGTGGGCACGGGCGACCTGACCGCCATGGCGGAGGCCGGTCTCGCCCTCATCGGTGAGGGACGGTGGCTGGGGGACGCGCCGCCGCCCGCCCCGGCGCGGCTGGAGCCCGGCGACGCGCTGGCGCTGATGAGCAGCAACGCGCTCGCGCTCGGCGAGGCTGCCCTGGCCGCCGACGACTGTGGTCGGGTGCTGAACGACGCCGACGCGGTCGCCGCACTGTCCTTCGAGGTGGTCGGCGGCGAGATCGGCGCCTATGACGCCCGTGTACAGGCCGCCCGCCCCCACCCGGGCCAGGTGACGACGGCGGCCCGGCTGCGGGGGCTGCTGGGCGACAGCCGGCCGCCCGGCCGCCGTCTGCAGGACCCGCTCAGCCTCCGCTGCGTACCGCAGGTCCACGGCGCCGCCAGGGACGCCCTGGCCGGGTTGCAGCGGGTCGTGACGATCGAGGTGAACGCCGCCGCGGAGAACCCGCTGGTCGTCGCCTCCGACGGCATCGCCCTGCACAACGGCAACTTCGCCGCCGTGGGCCTGGGGCTGGCGCTGGACCAGCTGGTCGCCGCGCTCCTGCACGCCGCTGCCCTGTCGGCCCGGCGCCTCGCCGCCCTGCTGGACACCGGGGCCACGGGGTTGCCGGCGTTCTTGGCCACGGGCCCGGCCGCCCGCTCCGGGCTACTGGCGTTGGAGTACACCGCGCATGCGACCCTGGCCGAGCTGCGCGCCGTGGCCGCACCGGTCGCGCTGCCCGGCGCGGTCATGGGCGGGGGCGCCGAGGACCATGCCAGCTTCGCCGGGCTGGCCGCGCGGCAGGCCGCGCGGGCCGCGGGCCTGGCGGCCACGGTCCTGGGGGTCGAGCTGACGGCCGCGGTGCGGGCCCTGCGGCTGGGCCCGGCCGAGCCGACCGGCCCCGGCACCCGCGCCGCCCTGCGCCTCGCGGCCGGCGTCATGTCCGACGATCCTGTCGACCGGCCGCCGGGCGCGGACGTCGACGCCGCGACACGGCTCGTCCTGGACGGGTCGCTGACGGACGCCGCCACCTCCCCCCCACCCGTCGACTGAAGCCTGCCGTCGGAATGCCGCCGTGGATCTTCAGTCGACAGGTGATGCCGGCCGTAGGGGGCTCCAGCGGTCCAGCCGGCCCTCGGCCAGGGCGATGCCGGCCACGACGACCGCCCCGCCGGCGAACAGGTTCCACGTCACCGGCTCGCCCAGCGTGGCGACGCCGAGCACGACGGCCACGACCGGGATGACATAGGTGACCATCGAGGTGCTCGTCGCACCCACGTCGGCGATGAGGCGGTAGTACACCAGGTAGGCCAGCCCCGTGCCGACGACGCCCAGGGCGACCACGCTTGCGACGACGACCGGGGTGAGCCGGGGCGGGTCCGAGGCCACGACGGGGGCGGCGGCCAGCATCAACCCCGTGGCGGCGGCCAGCTGGGACGCGCTCAGCACGAGCGGCCGGTACCCGCGGCCGGCCAGGAAGCGGCGGGTGTACGCGAACGCCAGGGCGTAGCAGGCGGCCGCGCCGAGGCAGGCCAGCTGGCCGGTCAGCGAGCTGGTCAACGGGTTGGAGTCCCACGGGCCGACGACGACGACCACGCCGGTGAAGCCCAGCAGCAGACCGATGGCCCGGGTCGCCGTGAGACGCTCGTCGGGCAGCAGCGCCAGGGCGAAGGCCGTCGTGAACAGGGCGGTCGTCCCGTTGAGCACGCCGGCCAGCCCCGAGGTGACGCGCTGCTCGCCCCACCCGATCAAGGCGAACGGCACGATGTTGCCGACCAGGCCCATCAGCGCCAGGTGCGCCCACACCACGGGACGGCCCGGGAGCCGCTGGCCACGCGCGGCCAGGATCGCCAGCAGCACCAGCGAGCCGAACAGCAGCCGGCCGAGCACGATCTGCGGCGGGCTCAGGCCGTCCAGCGCCACCTTGATGAACAGGAAGCTGGAGCCCCACATGCAGCCGAGCAGGCCGACGCGCGCGAGGCTGGCGCCGGTCATCGGCGGAACGGCGGCGTGGACCCTGGCGGGACTGTCAGGCCGACGTGGTGAGCGGCAGCCGCTCGGCCCAGGTGGCGAGGGCGCCGGCCACCCGTTCCAGGGTCTGTGGGCGCGGCGTGCAACCGTCGCCGCGCGTCGCGTAGGCATGGTCGGCGCCGGGCAGGACGTCGACCTCGACCGGCACGGCCAGGTGGACCCGCCGCTCCTCGTCGAGCCGCGGCAGTGGGCAGAGCCGGTCGCGGTCGCCTTGCACGAACAGGACGGGCACCCGGATCCGCGGCCAGTGCGCCGTGCGCAGCCGCTCGGGCCAGCGGGCCGGGTGCAGCGGGTAGCTCAGCAGCGCGAGGCCCGCACAGGGCTCGCCACGGGCCGCCAGCTGGCTGGCGATCCGCCCGCCCATCGAGCGCCCGCCCAGGATGAGCGGGCGGCCCCGGCCGAACGCCTCGCGGGCGACGCCCGCCGCGTCCCGGAAGGCCGACTCCAGCCACGCCGTGGGGTCGGGGGCCCGCCGGCCCGCCTCGGCATAGCCGAAGTTGAACGTCAGCACCGGGTGACCGCGCCCCGCCAGCCCCCTGCCGAGCGCGAGCATCGTAGGATGCGCCGCGTTCGCCCCCGCCCCGTGGCCCAGCACGAACGCCGCCCCGCCATCCTCGCCGGCCGGCCGCCACAGGAAGCCGGTCGTGTCCTTGGAGGTGTGTGGCGACGTGAGCGGGAAGCGCAGTCGTTGCGCGGATACCTCCGACACCGCGCGCGTCCTCTCCCCTCGTCGCGGCAGGAAGCGCGCATGCTACCCCCCGCCGGGGGGAGCCGCCGCACCTCGGCGCACCCTCGCCCACAGGCTCCCCGATGGCGCGCCGTCGCGGCGGTCAGGCGCTACGGTGCTGTGATGGGGGGGTCATGCTCGCCGGGATGAGGTGGTCGGTGCGCCTGATCGCCGTGGTGCTGCTGGCGAGCGTCGCCTATCTGACCATCACCTTCGCCCAGATCTGGCTGGCGGCACGGCGCAACCATGCGCATCCCGTCGAGGCCATCATCGTGCTCGGCGCCGCGCAGTACGACGGACGGCCCTCGCCGGTGCTGCGCGCCCGCCTGGACCACGCCGCCGACCTGTATGCCCGCGGGCTGGCCGACGTGATCGTCGTGACCGGTGGCCGGGCGCCCGGGGACCGCTTCACGGAGGCGACGGCGGCCGCCGTCTACCTGCACGGTCGTGGCGTGCCGGACTCGGCGATCCGCCGCGAGGTCGAGGGAGACAGCTCGTACGAGTCGATCGCGGCGAGCGCCCTGTTCCTGCGACGCGAGGGCCTGACCGAAGTGCTGCTCGTCTCGGACCCGTTCCACAACTACCGCATCGTCGCCATCGCCGAGGACGTCGGACTGGACGCGGCCGCCTCCGCGACACCCGACAGCCCGATCCGGGGAGAGGCGGCGCTCAAGCGCATGCTGCGCGAGACGGTCGCCGTGTCCTTCGGGCGGATCCTCGGGTACCGGCGGGTGACCACGCTCGTCCAGCGGTGACGGCCGGGGGACAATGGCCGCATGCTGCTCGCGACCTGGAACGTCAACTCGCTCAGGGCGCGGCTACCACGCGTGCTCGAATTCCTCGAGACGCACCGGCCGGACGTGCTGTGCCTGCAGGAGACGAAGACCGCGCCCGGGGATTTCCCCCACGACGAGCTGACCGAGGCCGGCTACGTCGCCGTCGACCACAGCACCGGGCGGTGGGCCGGCGTGGCGATCCTGGCGCCGGCCGCCGAACCGCCGCGGGACGTCGTGCGGGGCCTGCCCGGCGAGGCACGGCCCGACGAGGCGCGCTGGGTCGAGGCGACCGTCGCCCGTACCCGGGTCGTCAGCCTCTACGTGCCGAACGGCCGGGCCCTGGACAGCCCCGCGTTCGACGACAAGCTGTCCTTCCTCGAGGCCGTCGCGACCCGTGCCGCCGCGCTCGCCGGCCCGCCCCTGGCGGTCGCGGGCGACTTCAACGTCGCCCCGTCCGACGCCGACGTCTACGACCCCGCCCTGTTCACCGGCACGACTCACACCAGCGACGACGAGCGCGCCCTGCTGGACGCGGTCCTGGGGACCGGGCTCGTCGACGCCTATCGCCGTCTGGACGCCGTCTCGCCCGGCTTCACCTGGTGGGACTACCGGGCCGGCCACTTCCACAAGGGCCTGGGGATGCGCATCGACCTGACGCTGTTGAGCCCGGAGCTGGCCGCGCGCTGCCGCCGCTGCGGCATCGACCGGTCCTTCCGCAAGGGACCCCGGCCGTCGGACCACGCGCCCCTGCTGACCGAGCTGGGCTGACCATGGGCGACACGGACTCCGCCGTGTCGCCGCGGACATCGACCTCTTGACAAACGCATGAGCCCGAGGCGTTCAATACAGGGAGCGGGGAAGCCCGTTGGGGGATGGCTGACCGGCCCGGCGGGGCGGGATGGGCGGCGTAAGGAGGCGGGGCGGGCGCGCCGACCATTGGTGGGACGTCCCGGGCAGGTGACGACCCGACGCGGCGTCCCGGGAGGTGGCAGCGGGCATGCATCCACGCGAGCGCTCGGCCGGGACGCGGGCGGTCGGCAGGCGGGAGTTCCTCCGGCTGACGGCGGGCGCGGCGCTGGCGGGGACGCTTGCCGGCTGTGGTGCCTCGGCCAGAGACGCGCCGCCCGCCCCGAAGCTGGCCCAGGGCACCCCCGGCGACCCGGTCCGCCAGCCGCTGTTCGGCGCCAACCAGGCCATCGGGAACGGCTTGGAGCCCGAGCGCGGGCCCCTGCGCGTACTCAACTGGCCCGGCTACCTGTGGCGCAAGGTGCTCGACGACTTCGGCCGCCAGTACGGGGTGGACTGGGAGCTGACGTCCTTCCCCGACCTCGCCGGGGCCACCCGGCGGCTGAGCTCCAAGCGCCCGGGCTACGACGTGTTCGTGCCCACCCAGCAGGTGCTGCCGGCCTACGTCGCCACACGGCTGCTGCAGCCGTTGAACCTGAGCTA
>JAHWKQ010000153.1 GCA_019347785.1 Actinomycetota bacterium | reverse complement strand
CGAACCGCATCGCGAGGTGATCGTGGCCGAGATCGGGGTCGACGTGAGCGCGTTCCCGTCCGCGGCGCACCTCGCCTCCTAGGGCGGGCTGTGCCCGGGCAACAACGAGTCGGCCGGCAAGCCCTTCAATACCCGTACCCGAAAGGGCGACGGATGGCTGGTGCACGCGCTGGGTGCAAGCCGCCTGGGCGGCCTCGCGCACGCGCGGCAACCCTGTCAGCGCAGTCTTGGCAGCTGGCCCGTCAGGCGAACGCGTGACCCTATCCCGCAGCCCGGCCAGGCGCCGGCGCCTGCACACGGCTGCCGATACGACCCGTCCACGGCTTCTCCACACCGTGTCCACAGCCTGTGGATGACTAGTGCGGCAGCGCGCCCGGCACGTTGTAGCACACGTACGCGGCGCGCGCGAGGACTTCTGCTGGCTCACCGGAGCACGGCGAACCCACACTCATGGCAGCAGCGGCCTGGCCTGCGCGGTGCCGAGCACGACGCCGCCGGCGAGGCCCAGCACGACCGTGCCCGCCACGGCGAGGGCGACCGCCGCGGTGCTCCAGCGGCCGAGCAGGGCGACGGTCTCCGCGGGCGGCTCACGCAGGTGGCAGGCCGCGATCACCCGCAGGTAGTAGAAGAGCGAGACGACGGTGTTGACGACCGCGAGCGCCGCCAGCCAGGCGAGGTCGGCGTCGATGGTCGCGGTGAACAGTGCGAACTTGCCGGCGAAGCCGGCCAGCGGCGGGATGCCGACCAGCGACAGCAACGCGATCGTGAGCGCCCACGCCGGCCACGGGCGAACGGACACCAAGCCCGCGAAGTCCTCCAGGCGGGTGCGGCCGCGGAGCAGCCCGACCACCGCGAAGGCAGCCGTGTTGGCGACCGCGTAGACCACGAGGAAGAGCAGCAGCGCGGGGACGGCCTGGTCGCTGCCCTGCACGGCGGCCACGCCCATCAGCGCGTAGCCCGCCTGTGACACGCTGGACCAGCCGAGCAGGCGGCGCACGTCCTCCTGCCGCAGCGCCGCCAGGTTCCCCAACGTCATCGACAACGCGGCGAGCACCGCCACCGCCGTCGTCGCGCGGCTCGAAGCCGGCACCAGGTCGACGAGGCGGGCCAGCGCCAGGACACCACCGACCTTCGGCACCACGGTGAGGAACGCCGCCGACGGCAGCGGGGCGCCCTGCGCGACGTCGGGCACCCAGCCGTGCCCGGGCACCGCGCCGACCTTGAAGGCCAATCCGACCGGTAGCCCCACGGCCGCGCCGGCCAGCAGCCAGGGGTCGGCCGCCGCCAACGACCCCGGCAGGTCGGCGTACAGGGTGGTGCCCGCCGCGGCGAAGAGCAGCACCACGCCGACCAGCAGGACGATGTTCGACAGGCCGCCGATGAGGAAGTAGCCCATGCCCGCCTCGACCGAGAGCGCCGAGCGGCGGTGGTAGGCGGCCAGCGTGTAGCCGGTGACCGACGACAGCGTCACGCCGACCACCAGCTCGTTGGCGTCCGCCGCGCCGGCCATGACGATCGCCCCCAGCGCGCCGAGCAGCAGCAGCGCGTGGTACTCGCCGAAGCGCGGGTCGGTGACCATCCACTCTCGTGCCAGAAGCACCGCGACGGCCGTGATCGCGCACACGAGGATCGAGGCCACATGGGTCGACGCGTCCAGCGCCCACAGGAGGTCGAAGGTGAGCTGGTCGGAGGTCGCGACCAGGGACAGCTGGGCACCGGCCGTGCCCGCGAGCGCGGCCAAGGCGACCGCTCCGCTCCAGGATTGCCGTCGCCGCGGCAGGACCAGGGCGACGACCAGCGTGGTGGCGGCACCGACCAGCAGCACGATCTGCGGCAGGACATGGCCGATCCTCACCCGGCGGCCCCCAACAGCAGCGTGGAGCCCGCATCGACCACGTCGAGCAGCGGCGCAGGCGCGACGCCCAGCACGACGGTGAGGGCCAGCAGCACACCAAGCGACCCCTGCTCGGCGGCGTCGAGGTCGCGCAGCCCGTCCCAGTAGCCGCTGCGCTCTCCGAGGAAGACGCGTTGCAGCAGCTGCAGGAACAGGGCGGCGGTCACGAGGACGCCGAGCAGCCCCACGGCGGCGAGCACCGGGTAGACCGCGAACGCGCCGACGAAGATCTGGAACTCCGCGACGAAGCCGACGAGGCCGGGCAGCCCGAGGCTGGCGAACGCCGCCACCACCGTGGCCGCGGTCAGGCGCGGCACTCGATCGGCCAGCCCGCCGTAGGCGTCCATCGCGTAGTCCGCGGTGCGCTCCCACAGCGACCCGGTGATGAGGAACAGCGCGCCGGTGATGAGGCCGTGCGCGACCATCTCGATCGTGGCGCCGGTGAGCGCCAACGCTCGTGCCTCCTCGGCTCCAGCCAGCAGCCCGCCGGCGGCCGCGATGCCCAGCACCGTGTAGCCCATGTGGGTGACGGAGGTGTAGGCGATCCGCCGCTTGATGTCGCCCTGACCGAGCGCGACGAACGCGCCGTACAGGATGCTCACCACCGCCACCACGCCAAGCACCGGCGCCACCGCCGCAAAGGTCTCGCGCATCATCGCCAGCGGGATGCGGATCATCCCGAAGGCGCCCATCTTCAGCAGCACCCCGGCCAGCAAGGCCGACGCGGGGGCGGGCGCCTCGACGTGGGCGGCGGGCAGCCAGGTGTGGAACGGGACGACCGGGGTCTTGATGCCGAGCCCCAGCAGTAGCGCCACGAGCACGAGCACGGCGTGGCCCGCCCCCGCCAGCGGCTGGGCGGCGATCAGCTCGCGCATGTCGAAGGTGATCGGATCCATCGCCAGCGCCAGGCCGATCATCCCGATCAGCAGGGCCAGCGACCCCAGCAGCGTGTACAGGAAGAACTTGAGCGCGGCCGCCTCGGCGCCGGCGTGGCCCCAGCGGCTGATCAGGAAGTACATCCCGACGAGGCTGAGGTCGAAGAAGACGTAGAAGACGATGAGGTCGAGGGCGACGAACAGCCCGAGGCAGACGCCCTCGAGGAACAGCAGCCACGCGTACCAGGGGCGAGCGCGACCGCGGGTGTCGGCGGGGAAGGCGATCACCGCGGTGAACAGGACGGTGGTGACGCCGACCACAGCCAGCGCCACGCCGTCGACGCCGACGCGGTAGCCGACGCCGACGGTGGGCAGCCACTCCACGGCCGTGACGAGTTGGAACTGCTCGGCCGACCGGCTGTCGAAGGCCGCCCAGGCGGCGAGGAAGGCCGCAAGCGGCACGAGGCTGACGGCGACGGCGAGCCAGCGGGCGGCCCGCTCGCCCACCCTCAGGCCGACCAGCGCCAGCGCCCCGGCCAGCGGGGCCAGCACGGCGGTGGTGAGCATCCGCTACCTCCCCAGCGCGACGGCGGCGACCACGACGACGACGCCGGCGGCGATGACGACGAACTGGTGGTGGACCATGCCGGTGTGGCTGCGGCGCGCGTCGGCCCCGGCGCGGTCGACCAGCCAGGCGACCGCGGCGACGGCGCCGTCGACCGCGCGCTCGGCCCCCCGCTCAGACGCCGAGGCGAGCGCTTGCCCGGCGGCGGCGACCGCGGCGACGACGTCGTCGAGGCGGGGTTCGACTCCGTCGGCGAGCCAGCCGGCGGTGCGCCGCGCGCCCGCGCCCACCAGCCGGACTCCACCCTCCACGACGTGGTCGTCGAAGCGGGCGACGGCAGCCGCGGAGGCCAGCGCCGGGGTGACCACCAGGTGCCGGGTGGCGGCGGGCAGCCCCAGCCACGCCCCTGCCGCAGCGCTGCGGCCCTCGGTCCCCACGTGCCCCAGCCGCCGGCGGCGGTCGAGTGCCCAGACGCCGTAGACGGCCAGCACGGTCACGGTCAGCGACGCGGCCAGCTGCCACGGCTCACCGGCGGGCACCTCACCGCCCAGCGCCCGCGCCGCCAGCTCATGGGCGGGCCGCCACCACAGCAAGCCGAGGGCCGCCGAACCCGCGACCAGCAGCCCGATCGCGGCCTGCTCGGTGGAGGTGGGCGTGCGCAGCGGCGGGCGCGGAGGCGGCGGCCCGGACCCGCCCGAGCCGCCGAAGGCGAGGAGTTGGAAGCGGGTCGCATACGCGGCCGAGAGCGCCCCGGCGACCACGACGGCGAGGGCGAGCCATGCCGCCTCTCCTCCGGCGGCAGCCACGATCGCCTCCTTCGACCAGCCGCCCCCGAGCGGTGGCACGGCCGCCAGCCCCAGACTGGCGACCGCAGCGAGGGCGGCGGTTGCCGGCAGCGAGCGGCGCAGCCGCATGCGGCCGAGCATGGGTGAGGAGACGGCGCGGATCGCCACGCCCGCCGCCAGGAACAGGGCGGCCTTCACGAGCGCGTGGACGACCAGGTGCAGCGCTGCCACGGCCGGGTACCCCGCCCCGACCGCCACGAACATGAGCCCGTACTGGGCTGAGGTCGACGCGGCCAGCAGCCGCTTGGCGTGCGCCTGCAGCAGCGCGACCGCACCGGCGGCGACTGCGGTGACGAGCCCGACGGCGATCACCACGGGCGCGAACCAGGCGACGCGGTCGAGTGCCGGCTGCAGCCGGATCAGCACGTAGGCGCCGGCGGCGACCATGGTCGAGGAGTGCAGCAGGGCCGACACCGGAGTCGGCCCTGCCATCGCCGCGAACAGCCACGGCGCGAACGGCAGCTGTGCGGCCTTTGCGGCGCACGCCAGGACCACGCCCGCGACGAGGACGTCGAGCAGCCCACCAGCCACACCCGGCAGGTCCGAGAAGGCTAGGGACCCGGTGGCGGCATAGCTCGCTCCCGCGGCGAGGAACAGGCCGAGCCCTCCGAAGCGCGTGGCGTTGAAGGCGACGGCCGCGGCTCGCGCAGCGGACGTCCGGCGCCACTCGTGGGCGATGAGCGCCCACGACAGCCCCGTGGTGAGCTCGAACGCGACGGTGAGGGTGAGCCAGTCGGCGGCGACGACCAGCAGCTCCATGACGCCGACGAACGCGGTCAGCAGGCCGAGCAGCCGTCCCAAGCCGTCGAGCGGCTCCTGGGCGGCAGCGTAGGCGACGATCGGGGCGCCGACGACCGGCACCAGCACCGCGATCACTGCGGCGGGCCCGGCCACGTCGGCGAGCAGCCGCAGGCCGCCACCCACGGTGTGCGCGGCGCTGGCGTCCGTGGCCGCCGCCCACAGCGCCACGGCCAGCGTCGCGAGCAGCCCCGCGACGGCGAACGCGCCGAGCACAAGCCGCCGGGCAGCCACGCGCGTCCAGCGCTCGGCCGACCACACCACGGCACCCGCCAGCAGCGGCACACCCACCAGGAGCCACAGCATCAGCCGGCCATCTCGTCGAGGCCCTCGGTGGTGTCGACCTGCCGGGCGCGGTAGACGGCCACGACCATGGCGAAGCCGATC
>JAHWKQ010000152.1 GCA_019347785.1 Actinomycetota bacterium | reverse complement strand
CCATGTCGAGGGCCGCCGACAGCTCGAACTGCGTCGTCGGGCGGAAGGCGTTGCGCACCTCGGGGCGGTCGATGGTCACCTTGGCGATACCCTCGGCCGTCTCGTAGGCGATGTCCGACCACTGCCCGGCGGACTCCCACTGGACCAAAACTGCCTCCCCGACGGTACGGTGGCGACCGTGGCGGCAAGGATAGAGCCCGCGCTCGTGGCGTTGCGCCTGCCTCCCGGACCCGCCTTCGTGGACCGGATGGAACAGGCGTGGGAGCGCGGCGACGCCGTGCTGCCGCTGGACCACCGCCTGCCCGCCCCCGCCCTGCGCCGGTTGCTGTCGGCGCTGCGGCCCGCGGCGCTGGTCGAGGCCGACGGCCGGACCCGCCTGCCCGAGGCGGTGCCGGCCCCCCCGGGCACCGCGCTCGTCGTCGCCACCTCCGGTTCCTCGGGCGAGCCGAAGGGCGTCCTGCTGTCCCACGCCGCCCTGCGGGCGTCCGCCCGGGCCGGCGCCCGTCGCCTGGCGTCCGGGCCCGGCGACCGCTGGCTGTGCTGCCTGCCCCTCGGCCACGTCGCGGGCATCCAGGTGCTCGTGCGGTCGGCCCTGCTGGGCACGCCGGCGGTGATGCACCCGCGCTTCGACCCGGACACCGTCGCGGGCCAGCGCGGGGTGTCGCTCGTCTCGCTCGTCCCGCCGATGCTGTCGCGCCTGCTCGACGCGGGCGCCGACCTGGGGCGCTTCCGGCGCATACTGCTGGGCGGCGCCCCGGCGCCCAGGTCGCTGCTGCGGCGGGCCGCCGCGGCGGGGGCCACGGTCGTCACCAGCTACGGCCTGACCGAGACGTGCGGCGGCTGCGTCTACGACGGCCGGCCGCTGGACGGGGTCAAGGTGTCCCTCGCCGACGACGGGCGCGTCCACGTCGCGGGGCCCGTCCTGATGAGCGGCTACCGGGGCGCGTCCGGCGCGGACGACGGCGTGGCCATCCGCGACGGCTGGCTGCGCACCGCCGACGTGGGCCGCTGGCTGCCCGACGGCCGCCTGCGGGTGCTGGGCCGCCTCGACGACGTGATCGTCACCGGCGGTGAGAACGTCGTCGCGGCCGAGGTCGAGGACCTGCTCACCGACCACCCGGGGGTGGCGCAGGTGGCGGTGCTGGGGCGTCCGGACCCCCGCTGGGGCCAGCGGGTGGTGGCCTTTTGCGTCCCCGCCGCCGACCCCCCGCCGACCCTTGAGGCCCTGCGTCGCCACGTCATCCGGCGGGCCGGGGCGCACCTGGCCCCCCGGGAGCTGGTCGTCGTCGACCGCCTGCCCACGACCGGCCCGGGCAAGGTCGACCGGCCGGCGCTGCGCGCCCTGCCCGACCCCCCGCCCCCGGCCCACGCCCGGGATGCGCCCGGCGGCGGCGGGGTACAGGTCAGTCGACGAGGAGGCCGTCGGGGATGAACGAGCGCCGCGAGGTCCCGCCACCCGCCACGCAGAGCGACGACCGGGTCCAGAGCCGGCCGTACGAGTCGGACTGGGCGAAGCTGCCGCGCGAGGAGGTCCATGGGGCCACCGGGCCCGGCGGCGGGCCCGCGGGGACGGTCGACTCGGGCCCCACCAACATCCCGCTCGTGGTCATCGCCGTGGGCGGCCTGGTGGCCTTCTCGACGTTCCTGCTCGCCAGCCCGGTGCCGCTCGTCCTGGGCCTGCTCATGGTCGTCGGCGGCGCCATCTGGGCGGGCGTCCGCCACGAGCGGCCCGGTCACCTCGGGGGCGTCGGCAGCGTCGAGGTCGACGAGCCCCACTGACCGCCGTTCAGTCGGCCAGGGCGTTGAGCGCGGCATCCACATCGCCCTCGGTGTTGTACAGGTGGAACGAGACCCGCAGGCTGCCCGCGCGCACCGCGGCGCGGATCCCCGCACGCCCCAGCCGCCGCTCGGCGTCGGGCACGCGCGCCGAGACGATCGCGGAGTTGCCCTGGGGCAGATCCAGGCCGGTGCGAAAGCGGTTGGCGAGCGCCACGTCGTGGGCGTGGACACGGCCCACGCCGACGCCCTCGAGGAGCTCGAGCGCCGGCTGGGTCCCGACCCAGGAGAACCACGCCGGCGAGGTGTCGAGTCGGCGCACGGCTCCCGCCAGGCGAAGCGGCGGCCCGTAGTAGGAGTCATGGGGGTCCTCGCCCGCGTACCAGCCCGCCGCCAGCGGCCTGATCGAATCGAGGCGCTCCGGGCGCACGGCGAGGAACGCAGTCCCCCGCGGGGACATGAGCCACTTGTAGGCGGCGCAGGCGAGAAAGTCGACGCGCGCGGCGTCGACCGGGAGCCAGCCGCAGGCCTGGGTGGCGTCCACGGCCACAAGCGCCCCGTGGTGACGGGCGGCGGCGACGACCGCGTCGAGGTCGGCCACCTCGCCCGTGGACGACTGCACCGCGCTGAGGGCGACGAGGGTCGTCCGCCCGTCGATGGCCTCGGCCAGCCCGCCGCCGGGAACGGTGTCCACCCGGACCCCACGGTCGGCGTGCACCATGAACGGGAACAGCAGCGAGGTGAACTCGACCTCGGGAGCCAGCACCCTCGCGCCGTCCGGCAGGGAGGCCGCCACCAGTCCGACGAGCTCGGAGACCGTCGCGCTCACCGCCACCTCGTCCGGCGCCACCCCCACCAGGCGCGCGAAGGCCGAGCGCGAGCCCTCGGTGCGGTCACCCCAGTGCTCCCAGCTGGTGCGCCCGTGGCGCCAGTCGTCCAGCGCCGCCTGCAGCGCGTCCCAGGCGGGGCGGGGAGGAAGGCCGTAGCTCGCGGTGTCGAGGTACGGCGCGGCGGGCTGCCACAGGTCACGCGCCGAGCGCAGGTCCAGCGGCCGCTGCTCGAGCGGCGTGCCGGGGGCGCGGTCCGGGCCGGCGGCCATTCTCACGAGACTCCGCGCTCGAGACGCCACCAGGTCCCGGCGGCGAGGGCCGCCAGCACGAACGCCACGGCGCACGCGCCCCACGCCAGCGCGTAGGAGCGGGTCGCGTCGACCACGGCGCCGAAGGCGACCGGGCTGACGACGAAGCCGCAGTAGAAGCCCACCAGGACGATGCCCGAGGCCCGCCCCGCGTCCTGGCGGCCCTCGCGGACGAGCGCCAGCATGCCGACCGCGTTCCAGGCGACGGCGGTCGCCCCGAAGCCGACCACCCCCGCCCACAGCAGCCAGGCGCCGCCGGACTCGGCGGCCAGGATGAGCCCCTGGGCGACGACCGAGCAGCCGGCCAGGACGGCCAGCGAGCCCGCGACGTGGCCGAGACGGTCCAGCCAGTAGCCCCAGGCGATGCGCGCGGCCACCCCCACGGCGCCGAGGAGCCCGGCGGCCAGCCCGGCGACGGCGGTGGCGAAGCCGACCCGCTGCACGGCGTACTGGGGCAGGTAGGCGGCGACCGCGGACACGCCGATGCCCATCAGGAACGCGTAGCCGGTCAGCCACCAGACAGTGGCGCCGACCCGGCCGCCGGTGGCGCCCTCCACGTCCTCGCCGGGAATGTCGGCCGGCACGAACAGGGCCGTGCCCACCAGGCCGGCCGCGGCCAGGACGACCGCCAGCGCCAGCGCGCCGCGCCACCCGAGCACGCCCGCCGCGGCGGGCAGCCCCCCGGCCAGGGCCGCCCCGAACTGCACGCCCGACTGCTTGAAGCCGGTCACCACACCCTGCCGCCCGGGCGCCGCGTGCGCGGCGATCAGCTTGTTCGTGACGGGATTGCTCGCGGCCAGCGCGAAGCCGGCGAAGCCGACCGCGGCCAGCAGCCAGCCGTAGCCGGGCGCCAGGCCCATGCCGGCGAACGCCGCGCCGGCGACCGCGAAGGTGGCGACGAGCATCCGCCGGCCCCCGAGCCAGTCGACCACCCGGCCCGCCGGCGCCGAGCACACCCCGCCCACGAGGAACAGCGCCGTGGACAGCGTCCCGAAGCGGGCCAGGGACAGGGACAGGTCGCGGATGACGAACGGCCCCAGCGCCCCCAGTGCGTACTGCGTGAAGGTGCTGACGGCCATGGCCAGCGCCAGGGTGCCCGCGAAGCCGGCTCGCCGCGCCGGGGAGGGCGTGGAGTCGGGGGCGCTCGGCTCGGCCGCACGGGTCACGCGCCACTTGTATCCACCACGCGGCCGCGCTACCCGGGCGGCCCTTCCGGGCACATGGGAGCATCCCGGCCGTAGCCGGCCGCAGCGGTCCACGTCGACAGGCTGCAGGGTGGGGACGTTCGGCCGTGGCAAACTTCGTGCATGCCGAACTTCGTCGATCGCGAACGCGAGCTGGCGGCCCTGGAGCGGGCCTGCGGGGCTCATCCGGGCCTGGCGATCGTCTCCGGCCGACGCCGCGTCGGCAAGACCGCGCTGCTGGACCGCTTCGCCTCCGGCCGCCGCGCGGTCTTTCTGCCGGGCACGCGGGCGCCCGTCGGGGAGGCGCTGCGCCGGCTGGAGGAGCGCGTCCGCGCGGTGGCCGCGCCGACGCCCGGCGACCTGCTCGACCTGGGGCACCTGCGGTCGTGGGACGCGGCGCTGGGGTACCTGCTGGCCCGCGCGCGCGACGAGCCGCTGCTGGTGGTGCTGGACGAGTTCCCCTACCTGTGCGAGGCCGACCCGTCCCTGCCGTCCACCCTGCAGGCCCGCTGGGACCATCGCGGGGACTCGGCCCTGTCGGTCGTCCTGGCCGGCAGCCACGTGGGGCTGATGGAGGAGCTCGTCAGCGCCGACGCGCCGCTGTTCGGCCGGGCCGACGCCCACCTGCGCCTGGGCGCGTTCGGCTGGTGGCAGGCCGGGCTGCTGGCCGGGGGCGAGGACCCCGCCGCCTGGCTGGAGGCGTACGTGACGGTGGGCGGGATGCCCCGCTACCTGTCCCTGTGGGACCCCCGCCACGACGCGCTCACGAACCTGTCTGACCTGCTCGACGGCCCAGGTGCGCCCCTGGGCGACGAGGGGACCGTCCTGCTGCAGGAGGTCAGCGCCGGCTCGGCGGCGGCCCGCCTGCTGGAGCTCGTCGGCCTGGGCGCGCGGACCTTCACGACGCTGCGCCAGCGCGCCGATCTGGCGCCCGCCACGACCAGTGACGCCCTGGCCGGGCTGGAGGCGCTGGGACTGGTGGACCGCGTCACGCCCGTGGGGGAGGAGCCCCGACGGACCCGTCGGGTGCGCTACCGGGTGCGCGACGGCTTCCTGCGGCTGTGGCTGTCGGTCGTGCTGCCGCACCGGGAGGCGTTCGAGCTGGGTCGCGGCGGCCAGGTGCTGGCCGCGAACCGCCACCTCGTCGCAGACAGCCAGGGCTACGGGCTGCGATCGGTCGTGCGCGACTGGCTGGCCGCCCGCACGGGCGCCGTCTGCGGGCCCTGGTGGGGCGCCGGCGCCGGCGGGGCCGCGGTCGACGCGCTGGCGCTGCGCGGCGGCACGCCGGTC
>JAHWKQ010000151.1 GCA_019347785.1 Actinomycetota bacterium | reverse complement strand
CGAGCACCGCGGTCTTGCCGATGCCCGGCTCGCCGGTGACCAGCACCAGCCGGCCACGGCCCACGGCAGCGGCGCCGGCGGCGGAGGCCAGCGCGTTCAGCGCCGGCCCCCGGCCGACCAGCATCCGCACCTGCGCTGCGCTCGCCACGGGGTGAGTGTCCTCCATCGGCGAGGCCAGGGCTACGGGCGCAGCTCGAGCAGCAGGTTGAGGGGCGCGTCGACGTCGACGCGGTGGACCCGACCGAAGCCGGCCGCGGTCGCCACCTCGGTGAGCCGTGCCTCGCCGGGGGCCGATCCGAGCGGATCGGTGGCTCCATGCGCGATCGCGTTGGGGCTGCAGACCAGCGCCGACGAGGCGTACAGCAGCCGCCCCAGCGGGTTGGCGTTGTCCTCGAGGCGGTCCGCCACCGCGAACTCGACCAGCAGGGCGGTGCCGTCTGGGGCGAGCGCCTCGCGGGTGCGGCGCAGCGCACCGACCGGGTCGCCGAGGTCGTGGAGCGCGTCGACGAAGAGCACCAGGTCGTAACCCGCGCCGCCGAAGGCGGCGGCGTCGGCCACCTCGAACGTGACGCGGTCGGCGACGCCGGCGGCGGCGGCCGCCTTGCGGGCCGAGGCGATCGAGCCGTCGTGGTAGTCGAAGCCGATGAACCGCGAGCGCGGGTAGGCCTCGGCGAGCGCGATCAGCGCCGCCCCGTAGCCGCAGCCGATGTCGGCGACGGTGGCGCCCCCGCGCAGCCGGTCCTCGACGCCGTCGAGCGCGGGGATCCACGCCGACACCAGCGCCGGCACCACCTCCGCGCGCGTGACGAGGTCCATGCCGAGCCAGTGCTCGGCGGAGCGCTGGTGCCAGCCGACGCCGTAGCCGGAGCGGTAGGCGTCCTCGACCAGGATGTGGTCCTTCGCCATCGCCGCGAGCATGCCGGCGAAGCCGTCCACCATCGCGGATTGGGTGTCGTCGGCCAGCACCGCGGCGACCGCGGCGGGCAGCGTGAACCGTTGGGTGGCCGGGTCGTGGTCGACGTATCCGGAGACGGCCTGGTGCTTGAGCCACTCGCGGGCGTACGCCTCGGCGATGCCGGCGCGCTCGGCCAGCTCGGCGGGCGTGAGCGCCGCCCCGTCGGCCAGCGCCTGCCAGAGGCCGGTTCGCACGCCGAGGCGGATCATCTGCAGCCCGGCGGTGGCGGCCATGTCGCTGAGGAGCCTGCCGATGACCTGTTCGACGTCGGCGGCGTCCAGCATGGCGGTCATCGCGTGGCTCCCGTCTGCTCGTCGTCGACCATCGGCGCCTCGCGCCGCTGCCGTTCGAGGGTGTCGGGGTCCCATCCCCCGGTGCAGTAGATGGTCAGCCGGGCGATCCGGCCGCCGTCGACGTCGAGGCGGGCGAGGTGCCGGTAGTAGGTGGTGGCGGCGGCGTCCCAGCCGTCGTACTCGATGATCGCCCCGCTCGGAGTCGGCTCCCAGCGCTTGCCCAGGGTGCGGAAGCCGTGGGCGTAGGCCTCGGCGAACGCAGCGGCGATCGCCGGGCCGCCGCCGACCTGGAAGCGCCACTGCGGGACGTTGAGGTCGAACACGGCGTCGTCGGCGAGCACCTGCGCGAGCTCGGTGCCGCGGTTGGTCTCCTGCAAGGTGATGAAGGCCTCGACGAGCGACTCGAGCCCCGGGGGCGCGGCCGGCTCGGTCACGAGGACGTCGTGGGTGGTCATCGCGGATCTCCTCTCGTGATGTGCGCTGACATCCGCTGAGGCGCCAGATCGGATCTGGCGGACCGCCAACCGCCTCCTGGCACCTCCAGGGAGAACGGACGAACCCAGGAGCAGGGCATGGACGAGCTCGCATGGCTGGACGCCACCGCACAGGCCGAGCTGGTGCGACGGGGTGAGCTGCGGCCCGACGAGCTGGTCGATGCCGCGCTGGCCCGCATCGATGCGGTGAACCCCCAGCTGAACGCGGTCGTCACGCTGATCGAGCCGCGTCCTGCCCAGCACGGCGGCGCCTTCGCCGGGGTGCCGCTGCTGCTCAAGGACCTGTGGCTGCAGGTGGCGGGCACGCGGCTCAGCGAGGGGTCCCGGTGGCTGGCCGACCGCGTGTCGACGCACGACGGGGAGCTGGCACTGCGCTACCGCCGAGCTGGGCTGGTCATCGTCGGCAAGACCAACACCTGCGAGTTCGGGCTGTCCCCTACGGTCGAGCCCGCGTTGTTCGGGGCGGCCCGCAACCCGTGGGATCCGACCCGTTCGACTGGCGGTTCCAGCGGGGGTTCGGCGGCCGCCGTCGCCGCGGGGCTGGTGCCGATGGCCTACGGCAACGACCTGGGCGGGTCGATCCGCTACCCCGCGGCGTGGTGCGGCGTGTTCGGCCTCAAACCGACGCGGGGCCGGGTGCCGGCCGGAGCGCACGGCGACGTGGTGTCCGGCTACGGCGCCGAGCATGTGCTGACACGGTCGGTCCGGGACTCCGCCGCGCTGCTGGACGCGGTCAGCGGGCCCGCCCACGGCGATCCGTCCTCGGTACCGCCGCCGGCACGGCCATTCCGCGAAGAGGTCGGGGCGCGGCCGGGCCGGCTGCGGATCGCCGTGTGCACGCGTCCGCGTGGCGGCCAGCAGGTCGACCCGGTGTGGTCCTCCGCCGCCGAGCGGGCGGGCGAGCTCTTGGAGCAGCTGGGCCACACCGTCGAGGAGGCCTCACCCGACGGCCTCGACGACCGCGCATACGAGCCGGCGCTGCGCACCTTCTACGGCGGCGCGATCGGCTGGGTCCTTGGGTCCTGGTGCCGCCGGCTCGGGCGGGCTCCCACCGCTGGGGAGATCGAGCCGCAGACCCGCGCGCTGTGGGACGCCGCCCGCGGTGTCAGCGCAGTGGACTACCTGCTGGCCATCGAGGCGCTGCAGCGCATCAGCCGTCGGGCGGCCGCGTGGTTCGAGACCTACGACGCGTGGCTCACCCCCACCCTCGGCGCCGGGCCCGCCCCGCTCGGCGAGCTGGTCGGCACCGAGCACGACCCGCTCTCGGGCAACCGCAACGCCGGCAAGTACCTGATGTTCGACGGCGAGCTGGCCAACGTCACCGGCAACCCGGCGATGTCGGTGCCGTTCGGCTTCAGCCCCGACGGGCTGCCGGTCGGCGTCCACGTGCTCGGCAGGTTCGGTGACGAGTCCGCGCTGCTCCGCCTGGCGGGCCAGCTCGAGGAAGCCATGCCGTGGGCGCACCGCCGGCCGGTCGTCGGTGAGGTACTACGGCGTTCGGCCGCGGGGCTCTGACCCGACACCTTCACATCCCTCTGCAGGGTCCGCGAGGCCTGGCGTCAAGAGCGCGTGCGATGGTGGGCTCAGCCCAGCAAGGAGGCACGAGACGTGGACGTACAGCAGATGATCGACGGGGTGCGGGACGCACTCACCGTCCGACGGGTGTTCGGCGACCCCTATGAGCGGAACGGCATGACCGTCATCCCTGTCGCCAAGGTGCAGGGTGGCGGTGGGGGCGGCGAGGGAGATTCCCGGGACGGGAAGGGCGGCGGTGGCGGCGGTGGCCTCTCGGTCCGGCCCGCTGGCGTGTTCGTCGTCAGGGGGCAGGAGGTGCGCTGGCGGCCCGCGGTGGACGTCAACCGACTCGTCGTGGGCGCCCAGGTGGTCGCCGTCGTGGCCTTGGTGACCTGGGGCGGCGTGGCGAAGGCCTGGTTGAGGCGCCAGGAGGCTGCGCCGACCCCGGGGTGAGCGAGCGGGCGGAAGCCGCCTCGAAGCCCACGTCGGCCATGCGGGGCGCATCCGCTAGACTGGGCGCCGAGGCGGTCGATACAGACCGTGACGTCGCGCGCACCGGCGTTGTCCGTCCACGGGCAGCGCCCCACCACCCGCATCGCGCCGTGCCCCAGGGGGCCAGGCCCCCTCGTCTCCCCTACCAAGCCCGCACGTGCGGGCAGTCATGAGCTTCATCCCTTGATCACGTTCACCGATCTCGGCGTGCCCGCTCCGCTGGTGCAGCGGCTCGCCCGGCGCGGCATCACCGCGCCCTTCCCCATCCAGGCGGCGACGATCGCCGAAGCCCTGGCCGGCCGCGACCTCTGCGGCAAGGCACCGACGGGCTCCGGCAAGACCCTCGCGTTCTCCATCCCCATCGCCGCCCGCGTCGGCAAGGCCCGGCCCGGCAGGCCGCGCGCCCTCGTCCTGGTCCCCACCCGGGAGCTCGCCTCCCAGGTGGCCACGGAGCTGTCCCCGCTCCTCGACGGCCGTCGTGCCGCCACCTTCTACGGCGGCACCAGCATCGGCCGGGACGTCACGCGCCTGCGCTCCGGGGTGGACGTGGCCGTCGCCTGCCCGGGCCGGCTCGCCGACCTCGTGCGCCAGCGGGCCGTGAGCCTCGCCGACGTCGACCTGGTCGTGATCGACGAGGCCGATCGCATGGCCGACATGGGCTTCCTGCCGGAGGTCAAGCGCCTCCTCGACCAAACGTCCCCGCGCCGGCAGACGCTGCTGTTCTCGGCGACGCTCGACGGCGACGTCGACGTCCTCGTCCACCGCTACCAGCGGGACCCGGCCGTCCACGACCTCGCCGGCACCCCCGAGGAGACCGGCGACGTGCGCCACCTCTTCTGGTCCGTAGAGCCGACCGGGCGTGCCGACCTCGCCGCCCAGGTGGTCGCCGCCGCAGCGCCGGCGATCGTGTTCACCCGCACGAAGCGCGGTGCCGACCGGCTCGCCCGGCAGCTCGCCCAACGCGGCGTCGGCGCCGCCGCGATCCACGGCAACCGCTCGCAAAGCCAGCGCGAGCGGGCGCTGGCCCAGTTCAGCACCGGGAAGGTCGCCACCCTGGTCGCGACCGACGTCGCCGCCCGCGGCATCCACGTCGACGACGTGGGCCTCGTGCTGCACTACGACATCGCCGGGACGGACAAGGACTACGTGCACCGCTCGGGCCGCACCGGCCGGGCGGGAGCCGACGGGCTCGTCCTCACGTTCGTCACGCCCGACAAGGCTGCCGACGCGGCCGCCCTCCAGCGGGCGCTGGCCCTTCCGGGCGGGACCACGAGGGGCACGATCGCCGGCCTAGGCGCGGCCAGGCCAGCAGGTCGTCAGCCAGCGGCAGCAGCCGCGGCCGTGCCAGGTGGGAGCCCTGCACTCAGCAGAGTCGGAGGGCCTGCAGCGTCGCCCGCTCGGCGGCGGTCTGGACGCCCTCGGCGCTGAGCGGGGCGTCGATCTCCGCTGCGGAGCGCACCTTCACGGTCGTCTCCTCCTGTGCGTGGTCGCATCTGCAAGCAGACGGGCGACACCGTCACCGTCCGCTGTGCCGGGTCGGGAACCCATGAAGGACTTCGTGTCTCGGCGTCGAATACGCGACGCATGACCGAGCGAGCAGGCGTGTGGAAGGGCCCCCTGCGGATCCTCGTCAGCTGCGTCGC
>JAHWKQ010000014.1 GCA_019347785.1 Actinomycetota bacterium | reverse complement strand
CGCGGGACCTTCGTGACGTCCGGCCTCATGTACATGGCGCTGACGTTCAGCGTGGGAACCTTCGGCTTCGTCGCGCTCGTCGGCGGCCTGCAGCCGATCGACGGCGACCTGAACACGATCGTCCCGCTGGTCGCGGCGACGTACCTGCCGGCGGCGATGGCCGTGCCGTTCCTGCTGCTGGTCCTGGCGGCGATCACCTCCACGTCCGACTCGGACCTCGCGGCGCTGTCGTCGATGGCGATGACCGACCTGTGGCGCGGCTACGTCCGCCCTGACGCCGGCGACGCCGAGCTCAAGCTCGTCGCCCGGCTGGCGATGGTCGGGGTCGCGGTGGCGGCCGTGGCCGTGGCCATGCTCCGCCTCGACATCCTCACGCTCATCCTGGTCTACGGGATGGTCCGGGCCGCGTCGGTGTTCCCCATCGCGGCGAGCATCGTGTGGGACCGGGTGTCCAACCTGGGCTTCTCGCTGGGCATCGTCGGCGGCATCGCGCTCGGGCTGCTGTCGCGGCTGTGGTCGACGCCCGGCGCGGACGGCGCCTCCCTGCTGTCGCGCACGCCCGCCGCGGGGCTGGCGTTCGTGCTCGTGTCGTCGCTGGGGGCCGGCGTCATGGTCGGCTGCCTGGCGTGGCCCTTCGCCCGGTCGCGCGGCGCCGGGTGGCTGGGGGTGGCGACCATGGTCGCCGTGCTCGCCGTGCAGCTCGCAGGCTGGCCCGGGCTGCTGACGTACAACAGCATCCTGTCCACGCTGACATCGCTGGGGGTGGGGATGGTCGTGTGCCTGGTCACCAGCCTGCTCGCCGGCACCCGCTTCGACTGGGCGGAGCTGGACCGGCGCATCCGGCCGTTCCCTCCGGCGAGGGAGGCGACCTAGATGGCCACCGCCGGGATGCTCGTGTACTTCCTCGCCGGTCCCGTCGTGGCCGTTGTCATCGGGGCGCTCATCCTGCGGGCTCTCCTGGCGGACCGCCGCCGGCCGTGAAGGTCGTCCACACGCCCGGCGGGCCGCTGCGCGTGACCCGCCAGCCGTGGCTGGGCGTCGACGCGCTGAGCTACCCGGACCGGCCCCCCACGGTCGTCGACGTGCTCCACCGGGCCACCGCGGCGTACGGCGGTCGCGTCGCGCTGGTGGCCGACGGGCGCGGCGTGACCTACCGCGAGCTCGCCGAGCTCGTCGAGGGGGCCGTCGAGCGGCTGCGGGAGGAGGGCGTGCGCCCCGGGGACCGGGTCGCCGTGGCCCTGCGCAACGGCCTGGACCTGGCCGTCGCGCTGTTCGCCTGCGCCCGCGGCGGCTTCGTCATGGTGGGCCTGAACGTGCGGCTGCGGCCGCCGCAGTGGGCGTACATGCTGCGGCACTCCCGCGCCGTGCTGGCGCTGGCCGCCGACGACCTGGCCCCCGAGCTACGCCGGGCCGCCCACGAGGGGGGGCTGCCCGCCTCGGCCGTGCGCGAGGTGGGCGACCACCTGGTGGGTCGTCGCCGCGCCTGGTCGTACTCGCCGGCGCAGCGCCCCGACGAGGGCGACACGTTCGCGGTCGTCTACACCTCGGGGACCACGGGCAGGCCCAAGGCCAGCCAGGTCGTGCACCGTTGCTCGGTGCACAGCGCGCTGAGCTACGTCCACCTGCTGGGTCTGGATGGCCGGGACCGCACGGCCGTGCTCTTCCCGCTGTCCTACATCACCGGGCTGCACGCCCACGTGCTGCCGATGATGATGGTCGGCGGGGTCAGCGTCCTCGTCCCGGACGCCTCGCCGCGCCGGTTCACCGACATCCTGCGCGACCAGCACGTCACCTGGATGTACACCGTCCCGAGCTTCTGGCTGATGCTGCTGCGCGAGCCCGCCTTCTCCTCCCCCGACCTGGACCACATACGGCTCGGCGCCTTCGGGGGCTCCTCGTTCCCCGCCCACGCCGTGGCGCGTATCCGCGAGCGCCTTCCGCACATCCGCCTGCACGACGTCTACGGGCTGTCCGAGACCCACTCTCCCGCCACGATGCTGTTCGACTCGGAGATGACCGGGCGCGCCGGCTCCGTCGGCCGGCCGCTGCCGTGCATGGAGGCGATGGTCGTCGACGACCACGGCCACGAGCTTCCGGCCGGCGACGCCGGCGAGCTGTGGCTGCGCGGCTCGCTGGTGACCAGCGGCTACCTCGACGACCCCGTCGCCACCAAGGACGCCATCACCGACGGCTGGCTGCGCACCGGTGACATGGCCCGCCTCGACGACGGCTACGTGTACATCCTGGACCGCAGGAAGGACATGATCAACCGCGGCGGCCAGAAGGTCTTCTCCGTGGAGGTCGAGCGGTTGCTGGTGTCGCATCCGGCCATCGCCGACGCCGCCGTCGTGGGCGTCCCCGCCGGCCTGGCCTCCGAGGCCGTCGCCTGCTTCGTCGTCCCCGCCGAGCAGGGGCGGGTGACGGCCCGTGAGGTGCGCGCCTGGGTCCGCGACCGGATGGTCGACTACGCCGTCCCGCGCCACGTCCGCGTGGTCGACGACCTGCCCCGCAACCCCACCGGCAAGGTGCTCAAGCAGCGGTTGCGCGACCGGCTGCTGGCAACGCTGCCGCCCCGAGCTTGAACCCTTTGCGACACATGCGTCGCATACTGTTCAGGCGTCCAGGGGGTGAGACTTTGCTCCCCCGGTCGGGGGGTGTACGCTGTGCCCGACAGTGTCCTTCTCATTACCTTGTGTTGCGGGACCCTGTGTTTGCGGGACCTTGTGTTGCGGGCTGGCGGGAGCATGGTGGACAACTTCGAACACGCCCTCGAGGGCAACGACACGATCGACTACCGTGCTGAGCGGATGGCGCTGCTGCGCCTGCGCCGGCGTCTGCTGAAGGTCTGGCGCAGCGAGGAGACCCCGCCGGCGTCACGCGTCACCGAGGCCGCCATCCGCGGCATCGAGGGACTCGTGTGCCTGCTGGAGGAGCTCGGCGAGCGGGAGGCATCCGCGAGCCGGTCGGGGTGACCACGGGCTGGCTGCGCGCAGGCGAACGGCGCGGGCGTCACCCGCGCCGCACCGCGGCAACACCCGCGCCGTTCTTCGTGCGGCGCCGGCCCCGTCTCTCGGACGACCGCTCCGATCTGTTTACGGTGCGTCATTTGTTGCTCGCTGTCAAGTAGTGAGCATACTGAGGGTGACTGTGGGACTGAGCACCTCCGCCACTTACGCCGTTTCCCGGCCCTCGGGGACGACCTCGAGATAGAGGAGCCCGACAGGAAGTCGGTCGATGGCGCCCTCGAGCAACCGCTGGCCGGGCGTGTAGTTCGCCTTCAGCGCCGCGTGCGCCGGCCCCTCCTCGCTGGGCGGCAGCACGCGGGCTCTTGCCTCCGTCAACGGCCCGAGGGTCCTGCCGCGCGGGTTGCATGGCCCCACCCGGACGTGCGGGTCGTTGCGGACGCGCTTCACCTTGCCCACTCCCCGTTCCGTGCGCAGGTACAGCCGCCCGCCGGCGAGTCCGAACAGGACCGGCGAGGGGATCGGCTCCCCGGAGCGCCTGAAGGTGACCAGGAGGCAGTAGTGGTGCCCGCGAAGCGCTTCCAGGTCCGGCGCCGTGCCGGGTTCTCCGGCGGCCCGGAAGGCGTCGGGGTGGCGCATGTGCTCAAGCACCCGGTATTGGAACCGGGCGACCCCGCTGACCACGCTGGCGGCCCTCACACCGACAGGCTCCGTGGCGGGGCGAGGCACCGACGGCCAGCGCATCGCATGGTGCGGGTTTGGTGTATGACGCGGAGTGTTCTTCGCTGCACCATGACGGGGGCCCGCCCCCTTGTCGGTCGGTGGGCGCTGCAGGGCTCGAACCTGCGGCCTCCGCCTTGTAAGGGCGGCGCTCTCGCCGTCTGAGCTAAGCGCCCGCCCGGCCAGTCTACGCCCCGCCCCGCCCCGGCCACCCGTAGGATGGCCGCCCCCGCGACGGCGCCGGGGCGAGAAGCGCGCACATGCTGGAGGACGTCGACTGAGCGACTCGCGGCCGGGCACGGGCGCGCCGGCACGGGCGCGGCGCTGGCGCGTCCTGCCGTTCGAGCTGGGAGAGCCCGCCGCCCTGCTCGACCGGGGGGCGGCGCTGCTGGACGCCCTGGCCGACGACCCGCTGCCCACCCTGCGGTGGTACCGGTCCACAGCCCCGGCGATCGTGGTCGGCCGCGGCCAGCGAGTCCATGCCGAGCGGACCGGCGGACCGGTGCTCGTCGCGCGCCACTCCGGCGGCGGGGCGGTGCTCATGGACGCGGGGCTGTTGTCGCTCGACGTGCTGCTGCCCGCCGGCGACCCGCTCCTGGCCGGCGCCGTCGGGGCGGTGTTCGGCCGTGTCGGCGCCGCCTGGGCCGAGGCGCTGACCGCCCTGGGCGTGCCCGCCGTGACGGTGCACGACGGTCCGTCCACGGCCCACCGGCTGGGTGATGAGCGCCAGCGGTTGCTCGCCTCCGTGTGCTACGCCACGCTCGGGCGCGGCGAGGTGCTAGCTGGCGGGCGCAAGCTGGTGGGCCTGGCCCAGCGGCGGCGTCGCCCCGGGGCGCTGGTGCAGTGCGGGCTCCTGCGCCGGTGGCGCCCCGAGCCGCTCCTGGCCGGACTGGGCTTCTCCCCGGACGACGCCGAGGTGGCGGCGCGCGCGGTGGGGCTGGACGAGTTGGTCACCCCCGCACCGCCGGACGGTACCGTGCGGACAGCGGTCGAAGCGGCGATGCGGGCCATGGCGACACAGGAGCAGACGTGACGAACGAGCTGGTCGTGGCGAGCAACCGCGGCCCGGTGGGATGGAGCCGCCCCGACGGGAGCGAGCTGGTACCGAGCCGCGGCGCCGGCGGGCTGGTCACCGCCATGAGCGACGCGCTGCAGCGCGAGTCGGGAACCTGGGTGTCGGTCGCGCTCGACGACGACGACCGGGAGGTGGCCGCCGAGCACGCGGGCGGCCCGTTCGACGTGGAGGCCGAGGGCGCCCGCTACCGGCTGCGGCTGCTCGACGTCGGCGACGACTTCGGCCCCTACTACAACGAGGTCTCCAACCGGCTGCTGTGGTTCACCGTCCACGAGCTGTGGGGGGCGCCCTACGAGCCGGCCGGCGTGGGCTGGTCCGGGGACTGGGAGGCGTACCGGTCGGTCAATCGCCGGGTCGCCGAGGCCGTCGTCGAGGAGGCCGGCCGGGGCGGGCCCGAGGTCCTGCTGCAGGACTACCACCTGTGCACCGCGCCGCGGCTGGTGCGCGACGCGCTGCCCGACGCGCCGCTGCTGCACTACGTCCACACGCCGTGGACCCAGCCCAGCTACCTGCAGCGGCTTCCCGACGCCATGGTCGACGCCGTCCTGCGGGGGCTGCTGGCGGCCGACGTGCTGGCGTTCTCCTCGCCGCTGTGGTGCCGGGCGTTCCGACGCTGCGCCGAGGACATCCTGGGCGCGGCGACCGACGGGGACACCGTCGAGTTCGAGGACCACCGAACGGTCGTCACCGACTTCGTGCTGGGCGCCGACCAGGACAGCCTCGAGCAGACGGCGCGCTCGGACGAGGTCGCGGCCGCGGGCCGGCGCCTGCACGACGAGCTCGACGGGCGCCGGCTCGTCCTGCGGGTCGACCGCACCGACCTGAGCAAGAACATCCTGCGGGGGCTGCGCAGCTTCGAGATGCTGCTCGAGCGCCACCCCGAGCACCGGGGCGCGGTGTGGCACCTGGCGCAGCTGAACCCGTCGCGCCAGGACGTGCCCGAGTACCGGGACTACCTGCAGGCCTGCGTCGAGGTGGCGGAGCGCATCCGGGAGCGCTTCGGTGAGTCCGCGGTGACCCTGTCGATGGAGAGCGACTTCCCCCGGGTCGCGGCCGGCTTCCGGCGCAGCGACGTGCTGCTCGTCAATCCCGTGGTGGACGGCACGAACCTGGTGGCCAAGGAGGGGCCGCTGTTGAACGCCAACGACGGCGTGCTCGTGCTGTCGCGCACCGCCGGCGCGGCCGACCTGCTGGGCGAGGCGGCCCTGTGCGTCAACCCGTACGACGTCGAGCAGACCGCCGAGGCGCTGCACGCGGCGCTGACCATGGACACCGGCGAGCGCGCCGACCGGGCGCGGGCGCTGAGGGAGGCCGCCGGCCGCGGCTCACCGGGAGACTGGCTGTACGCCCAGCGCGAGCTGCTGCGGGCGACCGTGGCCCGCCGGCGCTGACGGGGCCACCGAGCCGGGGCCGGGAGCGCGGTGGGCTCAGGCCAGCGCGTGGCGCAGCCGCGTCAGCCAGTCGGCTATGGCCTCGGGCCCGTCCATGATGATGTCGGCGGCGTCGTCCAGCGCCTCGGGCGTCTCCCCGTCCGACACGAGGACGGCCACGCCCCCCAGCTCCCGCACGGCCCGCAGGGCCGGCAGGTCGCCCAGGTCGTCGCCGCAGTAGACCGGCAGGCGCAGCCGCTCCTCTTCCATCACGGCGCGCACCGCGGTGCCCTTGTCCCAGTCCACGGGCGGCCGCAGCTCCTCCACGAACTTGCCCGGCTCGCGGCCCAGCCCCGTCTGAGCGGCGACCCGCTCGACGACGGCTGACACCTGCCGGCCACGCTCGCCACGGTCGCCCGCGTTGCGCCAGTGCAGCGCGACCGACAGCCCCTTGTCCTCCAGCTCGACGCCCTCCAGCCCCTCGGCTCCGGCGCCCAGGAGCCCCTTTGCGTCGTCCACGGTGGCCTGCCACCGGGCGGCCTCCGGTCGGGGCCGGGATCCCTGCTCGTCCCAGGTCTCCAGGCCGTACAGCCCCAGCAGACGGACGCCGTCGACGGGGACCCGCTCGGCCAGGGAGGCCGCGGGACGGCCCGACACGACGGCGACGACGCCCAGGGTGCGGGCCAGCGCGGCGAGCACCCCGTGCAGCTGCTCGGGCAGGCGTGAATCCTCGGGGTCGCCGGTGATGGCCGCGAGCGTGCCGTCGAAGTCGAGGAAGAGCCCCGTGCCGCGAGCCTCGCCGGCGACCTGCCGGATCAGCGCAGCCGCTCCCTGCCGCGACGCGGCGCTCACCCGTCCGCCGCCCGGGCGTCGCCTGGTCCGGCGGCCGGTTCCAGCCGCATCGGCCCGCCCGGGCGCCCGCGCTCCACCGCGACGATGTGCGCGACGATCGACACGGCGATCTCGCCCGGCAGGCGGCTGCCGATGTCCAGGCCGCAGGGGCTGTGCAGCCGGGCGATGTGGCGCTCGGGCACACCGGTGTCGCGCAGGCGGCGCAGGGCCTCCGGGACGTGCCGGCGGCTGCCGAGCATGCCCACATACTCGGCGTCGCTGGCCAGGGCGATCCGGAGGACCTCGTCAACCCAGGGCGCGTCGTGGTCGCTGACGACCAGCGCGTCGCGGGGCCCCGGCGGCGCGGCCAGCAGGTAGCGGGCGGGGTCGTCGGCGCGCACCTCGACGCGGTCGCGCACGGTCGCGTCGCCGCCGCGGGCCACGAGGACGGCCCTGCGACCGATCGTCGTGGCCACGTCGGCCACCGCCCGCCCGACGGGCCCGGCGCCCAGGACGATGATCGCCGGCTCGGGCTCGTGCGGCTCCGCGAATAGCTCCAGGGCGCGCTCCCGGCCGTGGCCGCCGAACTCGAGACGGCGACGGACCGGCGCCACCTCGGCGAGCACCTCGGCGGCCAGCGCCGCCCCAGCGGCGTCGAACTCCGAGCAACCCAGCGTCCCGGCGAGGACGCCGGTCGCGTCGGCGACGAGCTTCGCGCCGGCGTGCGAGGGGGCGTTGCCCTCTACCGCCAGCACCGTCACGAGCGCCACGCGCCGTCCGCGACCGCGCTCCCGCGCCAAGGCGTCGAAGACGTCCATGCACCGGACCCTACCCCCTGGCGTGGGCTACGCTCGCTCCCGCGGCCCAGGCCAGGAGGGGCGGTGAGCGAAGCGACGCGCATGGTCGACGGCGGTCCGCACGAGCTGGACCTGCTCATCATCGGCGCGGGGCCCGCCGGGCTGTACGCGGCCTACTACGCCGGGTTCCGGGGCCTGTCGTCGGGGCTGATGGACTCGTTGCCCGAGCCCGGCGGCCAGGTCGCCGCGATGTACCCCGAGAAGCAGATCTACGACGTCGCCGGCTTCCCGTCCATCAAGGGCCAGCAGCTCGTCGACAACCTGGTGGAGCAGGCGGCGCCGTTCTCGCCGCGCTACTTCCTCAACCACCGGGCCGAGGAGCTCGTCCCCGGCGACGACGGCCAGCGGGTGACGGTCACGAGCCACCGCGGGGTGACGGTCCGCTGCAAGGCCGTCATCATCACCGGCGGGATCGGCACCTTCACGCCCCGCCCGCTGCCCGATGCGCAGGACTTCGAGGGCCGGGGACTGGTCTACTTCGTCCCCCGCCTGAACGAGCTCAAGGACCTCGACGTGCTCATCGTCGGCGGGGGCGACAGCGCCTTCGACTGGGCCCTGAACCTGGACGGCATCGCCCGCTCGGTCACGCTCATCCACCGCCGGGACCGCTTCCGTGCCCACGAGCACACCGTTCAGCAGGTGCTCGCGTCCCCGGCCACCGTGCTGACCCACACGGAGGTAGCGCGCATCCGCGGAGAGGAGCGGGTCCGTGCGGTGGAGGTCTTCAACAACCGGACCGACGACCGGATGACGCTGGACGTGCAGGCCCTCGTCGCCGCGCTCGGCTTCACCGCCGACCTCGGGCCGCTCAAGCGGTGGGGCCTGGAGCAGCGCAAGCGGTCGATCGTCGTCGACACCACCATGGCCACGAACCTGCCGCGGGTGTACGCCGCCGGCGACATCGCCGAGTACGAGGGCAAGGTTCGCCTGATCGCCGTCGGCTTCGGTGAGGCCGCCACGGCGGTCAACAACGCGGCCACGGTCATCGACCCGTCGGCCAAGCTGTTCCCCGGGCACTCCTCCAACAAGGGCTGACCGCCGGCTACCCCAGCAGGCCGCGCGCGAGCACGGCGACGCCGGCCACCGCCGCGTAGGCGTAGACGGCCGGGCGCAGCCAGCCGCGGTCCAGCCAGTGGCGCGCGCGGCCGCTCGCCGCCAGTCCGAGCGCGAGTGCGGGCAGCAGCCGCAGCGCGAGCAGGACGTGCCAGCCGCGCAGGTGGCCCGCCAGGACCAGGCCCCCCAGCGACAGCAGCGCGCCGACGAGGAAGGAGAGGTTCAGCGTCGAGCGCAGCTGCGCGCCTGGCCGTGGCCGGTCCGAGTAGACCAGGGCGAGGGGCGGGCCGCCGATGGCGGCGATCGTCGTCATGATCCCCGAGACCACCCCGGCGACCAGCCGCGACGGCCGGCCCGCCTCGAAGTCGGGAGCCAGCCAGCTCAAGCCGACCGCCACGACGACGACCGCACCCGTCAGCACCGTCAACGAGTCGCGGGCGACGGCGACGAGCAGCCAGACGCCGCCCACCGTGCCCGCGAGCCGCCCGGCGGTGATGACGACGAACCCCGGCTTGTCGATGTCCGCACGCTCGCGCAGCGACAGCCACGTCGTCATGGGCACCGCGATCAGCAACACGGTCGCGGGAACCGCGTCGGGCCGGGCCAGCCCCAGGGCGGGCACCACGATGAGGCCGAAGCCGAAACCGATCGAGCCCTGCGTCAGGGCGCCCACGGCCACGGCGACCATCCCCACCAGCGTGTCCACCAGGGAGATGCCGTCCACGGCCATGTGCGGCGGAGCCTACCCCGGGCCGGTCCCGGGGCCTCCCGGCAGGCGCGGCGCACCGAGGAAAAACCACCGTCCCGGCAATCCCGCAACCGGCTCATGCCGAACTCCGGGCGTGTCGAGCCACTCCAGTATCACGGAGTGGCGGCATCCGATCACGGATCGTCGACACAGCGGCGGAGTCGGGGCTCTCCCCTGCGGGGTGCACGGGCCCTTTGCGGCCGTCGAACGCGTGCTCGCACGCACCCGGGACCGCGAGAAACGCGGCACCGCCCTACCCAGGGAAGGCACAGCACATGACCAGATCGCCCTCGACCCTCGCGGCGGGCCTGGTGCCGACACGAGCGCGCGGGGCGCGAGCGCTGCTCGCACTCGGCCTGGCAGCGGCGCTGTCGCTGTCCATGCTGGTGACAGCCGGCGCCTCCAGCCACCGCGAGGCCCCGCTCATCACCGAGGACCCCGTCGCCGACAACACCGACGTCTACGCGTTCCAGAGCCCGGAGGACGACGGGACCACGACGCTCATCGCGAACTGGATCCCCTTCGAGAACCCGGCCGGAGGGCCGAACTTCTACAACTTCGGCGAGGACGTCCTGTATGAGATCAACGTCGACAGCGACGGGGACGCCAAGGACGACGTCGCCTTCCAGTTCGAGTTCGAGAGCCACGTCCGCGACCCGAACACGCCCCTGTACAACACCGGGCCCATCACCGTCGAGGACGGCGGGTACAGCGACACGTTCAACCACTACCAGACGTACGACATGTGGATCGACCGCGACGGCAGGCGCTACAAGGTCGGTCACGATCTCCCCGTGCCGCCGAACAACGTGGGCCCCCGGTCCACGCCGGACTACCCGCGGCTGGCCGAGGCGGCCATCAGCGAGGTCGACCACGGCATCCAGGTCTTCGCCGGCCAGCGTGACGAGGCCTTCTACGTCGACCTGGGCTCCATCTTCGACCTGGGCGGCCTGCGGCCGCTCAACTCCGCCCACCTGGTCCCGCTGGACGACGCACCCGGCAAGGACGCGACCGCCGGGTTCAACGTCCACTCCATCGCACTGAAGGTCCCGACGCACCTGCTCACGGACAGCAGGAAGCAGCCGACCATCGGCGTCTACTCGACGACGTCCCGACAGTCGATGCGGGTCTTCGCCGACGACAACGGCTCGATGCCCAGGAGCCGGGGCGAGTGGGTCCAGGTCTCGCGCCTGGGCAGCCCGCTGGTCAACGAGGTCGTCGTTCCGCTGGGGCTCAAAGACGCGTTCAACGCCCTGGACCCGGCCGACGACGTGTCCACCCTCACCGGTGCGAAGGCGCCGCCGCTATCCACCAAGGGCGACATCCCGCTCGTGCAGGACCCGATCCTGGCCGAGCTGATCGAGCAGCTGTATCCCGGCGTGAAGACGCCCTCGCAGCCGCGCGACGACCTCGTCGCCATCTACCTGACCGGGATCGTCCTGCCCGACGGGACGAACCTGAACAACAACGTGGGGAACGACGGCCAGCCTTCTGAGATGCTGCGGCTGAACACGTCCGTCCCCCCATCCTCGCCGGCCATCAACGACAAGGACCGCCTGGGCCTGCTCGCCGGTGAGGCCGACGGCTTCCCCAACGGCCGTCGTCTCGGCGACGACGTGGTCGACATCTCACTGCGGGCGGTGGCCGGCGCGACGCCGTTCACGCCCCGCTTCGACAGGGCGCCGAACAACCAGCTCGGCGACGGGGTGGACCGCAACGACAAGCGGTTCCTGCGGTCGTTCCCCTACATCCCGCATCCCTTCTCCGGCTACGACGACCCCAACGGCAACGTCGTCCGGGGCGGCTGACCGGCCGGTGACACTCACGACCGGGCGGGAGCCGGCGGCCCGATCGCCGGCTCCCGCCCATCGGGCACGGGCGCCACGCGCCCGCCCGTCCCGACCGGCGAGGCTGGCCGTGCCGCTCATCGTGGTGGCGCTGGCCGGCCTCGCCGTCGGGCGCTTCGTGCTGTACGAGCCGGCGACCCGACCCGCCCCGCCCCCGCCCCGCACCACCGCGACGCTGATCGGCGGCCTGGAGGGGGCCGTCGCCGCCCGCCCCGGGGACGCGACCTCCTGGCAGCAGCTGGGCGTGGCCTACGTCCGGCGCGCCGCGGAGACCGCCGACCCCACCTACTACGCCCAGGCTCGACGGGCCCTGCGCCGCGCCGCGAAGCTGGCCCCCCGCGACCCCGAGACGCTGCTCGCGCGCGGCGCCCTGGCCCTGGCCCTGCACGACTTCCCCGCGGCGCTCGCGCTGGGGTCACGCGCCCACGCCGCCCGCCCCCTCAGCCCCGAGCCGCTGGGCGTCATGGTCGATGCCCAGGTCGAGCTCGGCCGCTACCGGGGCGCCGTCGCCGACCTGCAGCGCATGCTCGACGTGCGCCCGGGCCTGCCGGCGCTGTCCCGCACCTCCTACGTCCGCGAGCTGTACGGGGACCTGGACGGGGCCGTGGCGGCCATGCGCCGGGCCGAGGCCGCCGGCTCCGGGTCCCCGTTCGACCTGGCGAGCGTCAGCGCCCTGCTCGGCGACCTGCACTTCACGCGGGGCGAGCTGGAACGGGCCGAGGACAGCTACCAGCGAGCCCACCGCACGTCGCCGGGGCTGTTCACCGCCGCGGTCGGCCGCGCCCGCGTCGCCGCCGCCCGGGGTCACCCCGGCGCGGCGCTCGACCGCCTGCGCCCGGCGACACGGCGCTATCCGGAACCGGCGGCGCTCACCCTGCTCGGCGACCTGCTCGCCGCCGAGGGCCGCACCGCCGAGGCGCGCCGCTCCTATGAGCTCGTCGAGGCCGTGGCCGCCCTGCAGGCGCGCGCGGGCCAGGACACCGACCTGGAGATGGCCCTGTTCGCCGCCGACCGGGCCGACGATCCCGCCGCCGCCGTGGCCCTGGGCCGGCGCGCCTACCGCGCGCGCCCCGACAACGTCTACGCCGCCGACGCGGTGGCCTGGGCCCTGCACCGGGCCGGAAGGGCCGACGCCGCGCTGCCCTACGCCCGCCGGGCCCTGCGGCTGGGCACCGCTGATCCCCTGCTGCGCTACCACGCGGCGGCGATCCTCGACGCGACCGGCCGACCCGGGCCGGCGCGCCGACAGCTGCGGGCCGCCGCGTCCCCCGCGTCGTGGTTCTCCGCCCGCCACGTGCCCGACGCGGCCGCCCTGGCCGAGCGGCTGGGCATGCCGGTCCCCGCGGCGTGGCGGCCGTGACCGCCCGCGTCGCGGCGTGCGCGGTGCGCGCGTGCGCGGTCGTCGCCGTGGTGCTCGGCGCCGTGGCGGCCACGGCCGCACCGGCGGCGGCCCACCCACTGGGCAACTTCACGTCCAACGTCTACGCGGGTCTGCGCGTGACCCCGGAACGGGTGCTGATCGACCACGTCGTCGACCTGGCCGAGATCCCGGCCCTGCAGGCCCGCCAGGACATGGGCGCGCGCGGGGGCGGGCCGGTCGCCCCCGAGGCCGCCGCCGACTACCGCCGGGACGAGTGCGCCCGCGTCGCCGAGGCCATCACCGTCCGCCTGGACGGCGAGGCGCACGCGGTAACGGTCACGGGCTCGCGCCTGACCCTCCCGCCGGGGCAGGCGGGCCTGGCCACCCTGCGGCTGGAGTGCGACCTGGTCGTCCGCGTGCCGGCGATCCGCGGCACGGCGCGCGTGCGCTTCCGCAACCGTTACCTCGACGCGCGCATCGGCTGGAGGGAGGTGACCGCGGTCGGCGACGGCACGACGCTGGTCGCCAGCACCGCGCCGGTCGACAGCGTGAGCCGGCGCCTGACGGCCTACCCGCAGGGGCGGCTCGGCGCGCCACCCGACCGCCGGGGCGCGACGCTGACCGTCAGCCCCGGCGGCGACACCGTCACCCCCGGCGCCCGCGGCCGGCCCGGGGTGACGGGCCTGGGACCCGTCGACGCCTGGACAGACGAGTACACCGCGCTCATCGCCCGACAGGATCTCACCCCCGCGTTCGCCCTGCTGGCCGCCGTGCTCGCCATCGCCCTCGGCGCGCTGCACGCGGCGGCGCCCGGTCACGGCAAGACGGTCATGGCCGCCTACCTGGTGGGTCGCCAGGGGTCGGCCCGCCAGGCGGCGGCGCTGGGGCTGACCGTGGCGGTGACCCATACGGCCGGGGTGCTCGCGCTGGGCGCGCTCCTCTCGGCGACCCAGGCCGTCGCCCCCGAGCGGCTGTACCCGTGGCTGGGCCTGGCCAGCGGCCTGCTGTTCGCGTCGATCGGCGCCGGGCTGCTGCGCCGCAGCCTGCGCCAGCGGCACGCGCACCGCCGCCACGGCCACCCGCACGCCCACGCGACGCCGCCCGCCCCGACGTGGCGCACGCTGGCGGTGCCGGGGCTGGCGGGCGGCATGGTGCCCAGCCCCTCGGCCCTGGTGGTGTTGCTCGGAGGGATCGCCCTGGGCCGTGCCTGGTACGGCGTCGCGCTCGTTCTCGCCTACGGCTTGGGGATGGCGGCGACGCTCGTCGGGGCCGGCTATCTGTTGCTGCGGGCCCGTGCCGGGCTGGAGCGGCGGACGGCCGGGCAGGCGTGGCCCCGGCTGTCGGCGATCTGGGCAGCGCTGCCCATGGTCACGGCCGGTCTCATCGTCGTGGGGGGCGTGGTGATCGCCCTTCGGGCAGTCCTGCCGGTCTGAGCGTCAGACCACGCCCGGAGACGGGTGCCCCGCCTCGCGTCACCCGGCCCCGGTCCGCTCGGCGGCCTCGTGGAACGGCTCGCGCGGGTGTTCCTCCGAGCCCAGGTGCACGACGTCGCGGGGCTTGGCCAGCGCGCTCGTCCAGTCGAGCCACACCTCGAGCTTGCGCAGCGGGCTCGGGATGCGCGCGATGTGGTACAGCCGCCGCAGGTACCAGGGGAGGAAACCGCGCAGCCGCAGTCGCAGCAGGCGCGCGACGCCCCTGTGGCGGCCCAGCGTGATGAGCTCCCCCGGGCTCCTGTGGCGAAACGGGGTCAGCTCCCGTCCCCGGATCACCGCGGCCAGGTTGTCGCCCAGACGGCGCGCCTCGCGCACGGCGTACTGGGCGCTGGGCGGGCAGGTGCCCCCCTCGATCAGGTCGGGGACCGCGGCGCAGTCGCCCGCCGCCCAGGCACCGGGTGTGTGCCGCACGCGCAGGCACTCGTCCACGACGAGTCGGCCCATGTCATCGGCGGGCAGGCCCATCCCCGCCGCGAGGGGGTCGGGGCTGACCCCGGCTGCCCAGCACAGGGTGTCCGCCTCGAACCGCTCGCCGTTGGACAGGACGATGACGCCGTCCTCCGCTGACTCCAGGCTGGTCTCCAGGTACACGTCCACGCCCCGCTCGCGCAGCAGCCGGGTGGCGTACTCGGCCAGGTCCCGGTCGACGATCGGTAGGATGCGGTCGGTGACCTCGACGAGCACCCAGCGCAGCTCACGTGGCGCGATCGACGGGAAGTACCTGCAGGCGTCGCGTGCCAGGTCCTCCAGCTCAGCCAGCGCCTCCACCCCCGAGTAGCCGCCGCCGACGAAGACGAACGTCAGCGCCCGACGCCGGGCGGCCTCGTCGGTCAGCGCCTCGGCCGCCTCCATCCGCGACAGAACCTGGTTGCGCAGGAAGATCGCCTCGGTGACGGTGGTGAAGCCGACCGCGCGCTGGACCAGGCCGGGGACGGGCAGCACCTTGGTGACCGAGCCGAGCCCGATCACCACGTGGTCGTAGACCACCTCCCCGGGCTCGCCCTCGTAGGGCTGCACCGTGGCGGTGCGTCGCCGATGGTCCAGGCCCGTCACCCGGCCGGCCAGCAGTCGGGTGCGCTTGAGCGTCCTGCGCAGCGGCACGACGGCGTGGCTGGGCGCCAGCGTCCCAGAGGCCACCTCCGGAAGCAGGGACTGGTAGAGCATGAAGTTCTCGGGGTTGACCATCGTCACCCGCGCCTCATGGGCCCCGAGCCGGCGCTCCAGCCGCAGCGCCGTGTACAGGCCGACGTACCCGCCCCCGACGATCAGGACGTGGGGTCTCGTGTCGCGGGTCACGACGAGGCGGAGATGCTCTCCACCAGATCGCCCGCCTGCGGGTTCTCGAGGTTGGTGGCGAGGTCGGCCTGGCTGACCACCCCCACGAGGTCGTGGCCGTCGATGACCGGCAGGCGGCGCACCTTGTGCTCGCTCATGGTGCGCATGGCCTCCTCCAGGCTGTCGTCCGCCCCGATGGTCACCGGCTCGCCCTGTGCCAACGAGCCCGCCGTGACGCCTCCGGGATCGCGGCCCTCGGCGAGCACCTTCACGACGATGTCGCGGTCGGTGAGCATGCCCTTGAGCCGGTCGTCCTCTCCGCAGATGGGCATCGCGCCCACATCGAGCTCGGCGAGCCGGCGGGCCGCCTGTGCGACCGTGTCGTGCTCCCCGATGCACTCGGTGCCGCCGGTCATGGCCTCTCGTGCCGTCCGTGCCATCACAGCCTCCCCGGATCATACGGTGGGGTCCTGGTCGCCCGGCCGCGGGCCCGGGATGCCGGGCCGCCGCCGTGGCACGACCCCGTTTCCCCACCGGCGACCGGGCTCACACCGGCGCCACGAGGTTTGGCCGTCTTCCGCACGGGCAAGGCATCACGAGAGGGGGAGGGCTCAGATGACACATCACACCAGCGAGCACGCGGCGAGGGAATCGACCGACCGGATCATCGACCTGGCCCGGGACAGCCAGGAGTCCATGGCGCAGGCGGCCCGCACGTGGGGGCAGGCAATCGAGCGCATGCTGCCGGGCTTGTCGAGGCTGTCGGCCGGTGAGTTCTCCACGGAGCCCCGGGCGGCCGTGGACGCGGCCTTCGACATGGCGGAGGAGCTGCTGACCATGCAGCGGCGCTTCGCGCACGAGATGCTCTCGGCGTTGGCGCCCATCCTGGACACGGCGCGCAGCCGGCAGCGTGGGGTCGTCGGCGATCCGGAACGGGGCGCGGCCGGCCGGGCCGGTCCGGACTACGAGTCGATGACGGTCGAGGAGCTGCAGGAGCTCGCCAGCACGCGCAACATCGAGGGCCGCTCCTCGATGAACAAGCGCCAGCTGGTCGCCGCCCTGGAGCAGACCGGCTAGACACCCCCGCCGGGGCGGCTCAGGGCTCGACGACGGCCCCCGACGCGGCCGCCTGCCGTGCCGCCTCGATGACCTCCAGCCCGGCGACCGCATCCTTCGGGTCCACGGGCGGGGGGCCGTCGTCGCGCAGGGCATCCACCAGCGCCCCGTAGAAGGCGGGCCAGTCCCCCGCCCGCGTCTCCACCGGCTGGGCTCCGTCCCCGGCTCCCAGCAGGCCCCAGGCGTGCCGCGGCTCCCGGCCCCAGCCGGGCTCCGACGGCAGTCGCCCCGCCCGCAGCAGGTCCTCCTGGACGTCCAGGCCATGCTTGACGTAGGCCTCACTGTCGCCCAGCACCCGCATCCGTGGACCGAGTTGTGCCGCCAGGGCGCTGGCCCACAGGTGCGAGCGGACGCCGCTGTCGTGGGTCACGGCGACGAAGACGTCGTCGTCCACCTCGGCATCCCGCCGGCGCGTGTCGACCTCGGCGTACACCCGCCGGGCCGCGCCGAACAGCCACAAGGCCTGGTCGATGAGGTGGCTGCCCAGGTCGTACAGGATTCCACCGGCGTCCTCCGGGTCGGCCGACTCGCGCCACCCCGGCTTGAGGTCGGGCCGCCAGCGCTCGAAGCGGGACTCGAAGCGGTGGACCCGGCCCAGCCTCCCGCCGGCGACCAGATCCCCCAGGGTGAGGAAGTCCCCGTCCCACCGCCGGTTGTGGAAGACCGTGAGCAGCCGCCCCTCACGCGCCGCCAGGTCGACCAGCTGGCGCGCCTGCGCCGAGGTCGCCGCCAGCGGCTTGTCGACGACGGCGGCGAGCCCGGCGCGAAGAGCGGCCGACGTCAGCGGCGCGTGCACCCGGTTGGCCGCCGCGATCACGACGACGTCCAGGTCGTCGGCGCGTTCCCAGACCTGCTCGGCGTCGTCGAGTACCACCGCGTCGGGGTGAAGGCGGGCGGCCTGCTCCCGCCGCCGCGGGTTCGAGGTGACGATGGCCGCCAGACGCAGGCCGGGCGTGACCGATATCAGCGGGGCGTGGAACGCCTTTCCGGCCAGGCCGTACCCGATCAGCGCCACATCCAGGTCCTTGCTCATGGGCCCACAGTCAAGCAGGCGCGCAGGGCGCCGCTACGCCCGGCCCGGGAACCGGTCGGGGCGGTAGGCGTCGAGCAGCGGGTCGGCGTGACCGCCCATGACGATCTGCGCGACCAGGCGGCCGAGCAGCGGGCCCAGCGTCACCCCGCTGTGGGTGACCGCCTCGACGTAGCCGGCGAGACCGCGCAGCGCCCCCACGCAGGAGAACCCGTCGGCGGGGATCGGCCGGGCCCTGGCCCGCACGTCGAGGACGGGGGCGCCGGCCAGCGCCGGGACGAGCGCCGCCGCGCGAGCGGCCGTCCCGGCGGCGAGCTCCTCGGCGTCGCCCCCCTCGGCCAGCCGCCGGCTGGCGAGGGCGTCGCCGAGCGCCACCCGCCCGCGGCCGTCGGGGCGCGCGTGCACCGTCGGCGACCACACCACTCCCCGGACCGGGTCGCCGGGCGCGGCCACGGTGACCAGCAGCGCCTCGGTGCCGCGACGCAGCGGCAACGGCACGCCCGCCGAGGCCGCCACCCGGTCGGCGGCCGCGCCGGCGCAGTTGACCACCACGTCGGCTGCCAGCGATGTCCCGCCGGCCAGGCCGACCCCGGTCACCCGGTCGCCGGAGACCTGGACCGCCTCGACCGCCACGCCGGCTCTCACCACGGCGCCCCGGTCCACGCATCGCCGCAGGAGGAGCTCCACGAGCCTGGGCACGTCCACCCAGCCCTCCTGGGGGAAGAGCGCCGCGACCATGTCCTCGGGCACCGACAGGGACGGTTCGCGCGCCCGGACGCCGGCGGCATCGAGCAGCTCGGTCGTGTAGCCGGCGGCGTTGCACTCGGCCACGCGCTCGGCGGCCGACTCGTCGGCCGTCCAGCAGACGGTGCCCGTGGGGTGCAGCCACGAGCCGTCCGCGAGCTCCTCGGCCAGCCGGGGGTGCTCGGCGACACCGGCGCGGTTCAGCTCGAAGTATTCCTTGGGGCGCTTCGCCGACGCGTTGACCCACGCGAACGTCGCGCCGCTGGCGCCGCTCGCGGGAGTTTGCGCGTCGACGACCGTCACCCGCGCCCCGGCCTGGACCAGCCGGAAGGCGACGCAGGCGCCGACCACACCGGCGCCGACCACCACGACGCGGATCTCTCCCGCCGTCACCGCGGTCAGCCCACCAGCGCGGCGATCGCCTCGGGAATCGGCGTGTCCCCTCCCACCAGCTCGATCACCTGGCCGGCGGTCCGGTCGTCGTCGAGGACCGCCAGGATCACCGCCGCCACGTCCCCCCGGGGCACCCGCCCGCGCTGGACCTGCCGGCCCAGGCGGACCCGGCCCGTGGGGGCATCGTCGGTCAGCGTGCCCGGGCGCAGGACGGTCCAGGCGCGGTCACTGGCCATCAGCTCCTGGTCGGCGCGGGCCTTCGCCCGCAGGTACACGCTGAACACGTCGTCGCCCGCGGGCGGTTCTCGGGCGCCCATCGCGCTGACGATGACGTAGCGGTCCACCCCGGCCAGCTTCGCCGCCTCCAGCAGCGTGGCGGCGCCCCCGTAGTCGACGGCCTCCTTGCGGGCCGCCCCGCTGCCGGGGCCGGCGCCGGCGGCGAACACCGCGGCGTCCGCGCCACGGATCCGCCCGGCCAGCTCACCGGAGGTCACCCGCTCCAGGTCGCACAGCACCGGCTGGGCGCCCACGGCGAGCAGGTCCTCGCTGTGGGACTCATCGCGGATGAGCCCCCGCGCCCGGTCGCCCCGTGCGGCGAGCAGACGGCCGGTGTGCAACGCGACCTTGCCGTGCCCACCGGCGATGGCGACGTCCACACCGATCTCCCTTCGAAGCCGTCCTCGCCTCCGAGCGGGCCACCATACCCATCCCCGGCAGCCGGGCTTGTCGCGGCCTGACCCTATCCTGCGTCCCACCCGACGAGCGAAGGAGCGCGGATGGGCACCTGGGGCGAGGTGACGGCGGCGGTCCCGGCCTTTGCCGAGGCGGTGCGGGCGCGGTTCGACGCGCATCGCCACAAGGTCCTCGCGACCCTGCGCCGCGACGGGGCCCCGCGCATCAGCGGGGTCGAGGCGGCGTTCGCCGACGACGACCTGTGGATGGGGATGATGCACGGCTCCCGCAAGG
>JAHWKQ010000150.1 GCA_019347785.1 Actinomycetota bacterium | reverse complement strand
AGAGACCGGGTGACGGTCTCGGCGTTGTACTGCAGCGGCAGCACGAGGTCGACAGTGCCGTCGTCGGGATCCAGCGTCACCAGGCCGCCCTTGACGAGGCGGGGGGCGATCGGTGGGGTGGTCGGCACGGACGTTCCTGTCTCGTCGGTGGGGCGTCAGAACTTGGCTCCGAAGCTGATCGCGGTAACGTGCGAGCTCGTGACCTTGCCCTCCTGCTCGGTCCACGAGACGTCGAAGTCGAGCGTGACGGTGGGCTGGACCCCGTGGAGCGAGGGCCACTGGTAGCCGGCGCTGGCGCCGACGCCGGCGAACAGCTTGCGGCCCTTGTCGGTGGCGTAGCCGGCCGACAGCGTGGCCTTGCCCCCGACGGTGAACTGGCCGTGCCGGGTCGGACCGGTGGGGCCATAGGGGCGGTAGGGCAGCTCGGGGCTGGTGTAGGTCAACTTGCCGGCGAGCTTCGACCCGATCTCGGCGGTGGGCTCCGTGCCGGTCGCGAAGCCGGCGCCGGCGGTGGCGGACAGGTCCACGCCGCCGCCGAGCTTGCCGTAGCCGCCCGACAGCTCCGGCAGCTTGTAGCCGAACGCGCTCAGCTCGGCCTTCGGCGCCAGCGTGGCCTTGCCCTCGCCGCTGCTGACGCCTGCCCCGGCACCGAGGCTCAGCTTCAGGCTCGAGGGGAGCGTGAACGAGCCGGCGGCACCCTTCGCGAACGGCTCCTCCAGCAGCTTCGCCTTCGCCAGCGTCAGGGCGATGTCGAGCTGGGCGCTGAAGGCAGGGTCGTCGGGGTCCAGCTCCTCGCGGCTCTCGCCCGCCTTGAGGGTGAACTTGGCGTCCTCCAGCAGCTGGACGGGCCCGAACGTGCCGTCCGGCAGCACCGGCACCGTGAGCGACAGCTTCCCCTCGGTCTTGGTCGTGGCCTTGCCCTCCTTGCGTTCGCGCCGTTCCCCGAAGCTCGCCTCGCCGCTGACGGCCTTCTTCTTCTCCTGCCCCTGGACGCTGCCGCTCGGCGCCCCGGCGTGGACCGGTCCGCCGCCGGCCTCGGCGACCCAGTCCGCCTCGCGTTCGCCTGCGGCGCCCGCACCGCCGGTGCCCGCCCCGCCGCGGTCCTGCTGGACCACATGGGCGAGCTCGTGCGTGAGCAGGCGGTCCCCCGCCGCCGTCTCGGGGGCGTAGTGCCCCGGCGCGAACGTGATCTCGGTGCCGCGGGTGAAGGCGGCCAGACCGGCCGCGTCGGCCGCCGCCGCCCCGGCCGGCGACGTGTCGACGCGCACGCGGCTGAAGTCGTGGCAGAAGCGGGTCTCCATGCGGGTGCGGACAGGCGACGGGAGGCCCGCCCGACGGTCACGGCCGCGCCCGGCGACGGCGGCGAGCGGCGGGGCGCTGCCCGCCACGGGGTGGCGGACCGGACGGGGCTGGGCGCGCAGGGCCATCACTCACCGCCTTCTTCGGGCGCGTCCTCTGCCGCACTGCGGCGGCGGTCGCGGGCACGCCGTGCCACCGTGGCGATCATGGCGCGCAGCACCCGCAGGAGGCGTTGCAGCACGCCCCGTCCGGTGGCGATCGCGGCGTGGCGCTGCTCGCGTTCGGCCGGCGTCCCGACGGGCTGGGGGATGCGGGCTCCCTCGGCGGCGGTGCCGCGGGGCGTGTGGACGTGGAACGCGGCCGGGTCCCGGGTCGCTCCGCCCCCGGCCTCGTGGAGCGCGACCGCCCGCAGCACCCGAAAGAACACCTCGTTCGAGAGGAAGCTGCCTCCGGGGCCTCTGCGGATCGCGGCCTGGAACGCGTCGTCCCCGATGCGTAACACGATCCCGGGACCCTGCACGTCGCGTTCGACCTCGTCGATCCGGGCGGACACGGTGGTGAGGTCCACGTCGACGGCGGAGCGCCCCTCGGGCCCGCGTCCGATGGCGCGCAGGAACCGGTCGGCCTCCTCCGGGACGCCGAAGTCGAGCCGCGCCGTGGCGTCGACGGGCAGCGGCTCGCCGCCGAGGGCGGCGCCGGCCTCCGACGCGATCCGTTCGAGGTCACCGCGGGCCTCGTACACCGCGGCCCCCCGCGGGTCGTCGAGGCTCGGCTGCGCCGGCGGGGCGGGGACGTCGACGGGCGTCGGCGGCACCGACTCGTGCACCCCGTTGTTCAGCCGGTGGATGCCGACGGCGTAGCGCTCGATCTCGGGGCGCTCCTCCGGTCGGATCCCGGGGTCCATGCTGACGGTGATGACCCCGTCGACGGTGGGGAGCACGGGTCGCACCAGCGACTCGACGACACCCTGACGGAAGTCGGCGAAGCGCACGGGGAAGATGGCCCCCTCGACCGCGGCACGCAGCCGTGGTTGCACCTGCTGGGTCGTGCCGTCGAGTTGGAGTACGGCGGCACCCGCCGGATTCCAGTCGCCGGGCTGCGGAGCGACCTGGCGGCCATGTTCGAACCGGAACGGGTCGAAGCCGGTGACGAGGACGTGGGCGAACTCGACGTCGGCGGGCTGTCCGGTGCGCCCGAAGTCCGCCGTCGTGAGCCCCCGCGCGCCCCGCTCGAACGCATCCCCGAGCACGCGGAACCGGGCCCGCACGGTCTGGGCGTGCGTGCCGGCGCCCTCGGCGAGCCGTGCGATCAGGCCACGGACGTGACGCAGGGGCCGGTAGTGCGACGTCGCCCCGAGCTCCTCCGCGGTGAGGGTTCGGGGACGATCGGCGCGCGGCTCGCGTCCGAGACCTGCGCGGGCGGCCTCCCGGGCGAGGCTCCACATCGCCTCGCCGGCGACCCGTCCGAACGCCTTGGCCTCGGCCTCGGTGAGGCTCCGGGGGTGCCCGCCCTCGATCAGCGCGCGGGCTTCCAGCAGGGCCGCCTCGATCCGCGACTGCAGCTCGGCGATGGTGGCGGCGCCGCGGAGCCGGGCGTGCCAGTCCTCGAGGCCGCGGACCACGTCCTGCCCCTGCCGCCCGCGGCGGACCTCCGGCTGCGTGGCGACAGCCGGCGGCCCCGCGGCCACGAGCGTGGTCCGGCCGTTGCTCCAGGTCCAGATGTCGTTCACGTCGCGCAGGCTCTGCCCGGACAGCCCGGACACCTCGATGCGGCGGCCGGGGGCCGCGCGGAGGGTCGCGACGCTCGGAGCGGAGGGATCCTCGCGACGGAACTGCTCGGCGGCCGCCCGCCCGATCGGTTGGTTGCCCTGCAGCACCGTGATCGACGTGATGCGGCCCTGCTCGTCGCGGGTCAGTGCAGTGACGGTCTGGGTGTGGCCGCGGTGACGGTCGGGATCGTTGTGGTTCCACACCAGCACGTCCCCGGGATGCAGCAGCGGCTGGAGCGCCTCGAAGCTGCGGATCGGCTGGCCGTCGGGGCCGGTGTAGGGGCGCACGACGCGGCTGACGTTGCCGGAGTAGACCTGGTTGCGGATGAGGTCCTGCACCTCGCGGCTGCGCGTCTCAGCCAGCGCGGCGCCGCACACCCAGCCGTGGTAGAGCTCGGTGCGGCGGTGCGCCACGAGCCACACGTGGCGGAGAATCACGGCCATGTCGGCGCAGTCCGACGGCAGCTGGTAGGCCACTTCGACCAGATCGGCGGGCAGGTTGGCCCGTACCCAGGCGTCGGTGGGGCCGTCGATGAACCGGTCGGTCTCGAGGTAGTCGCGCGGGCCGTGGGCGAGCTTCGGGCGACGCTCCCCGGGCGGGGCCTTCGGGTCGGTGGCGGTCGCCTCCGGCGCGGCCGCCGGACCGATCACCTGGGCACCGCTGCGGGAGGGGAACGTGGGCAGGTCGGCGAACAGCTCGACCCAGTCCTCGTAGGCGTGGCAGGCGGCCGGGTTGTCCACGCTGCACGCCGGCTCGGGCACCTCCTCGCCGGGGTGAGTCGCCTCCGTCGGGTCGGTGGTGCGCCGTGCCTCGGTCAGCTCGGTACCCAGCGGTACCGGCGCGCCGATCGGTTCGATGCGCCCCGCGAGCACCGCCGCCTTGCCGCCCCGGAACCGCCGCCGGTAGAAGTCGTCGAGGCGGTCCTGCTCCGCCCAGTGGATCGCCCCCTCGAGGCGGCGCGGGGGTATCCGGGTCAGGACGTACCGCAGCGCATGGCTGGGGGAGCGCTCCAACAGCTCGAGGATCGCCTGCTCGTCCGGGTTGGCGGTGAAGCCGAGGAGCATCTCCTCGATCAGGTACGTGATCGTGGCCGGGGTCAGGACGTAGGGGCTGCTGCCGGTCTTCCAGGCGTCGACGACCGCACGGGCCTTGTTGTCGCTGTCGAAGTCCTTCTCCGGGCCGCGACGGCGGTGGAGTCCCCGCAGATAGCGTCGCAGCTCGTCCTCGTCGAACGTGCCGAAGCCGAAGAAGCGCGCGAGCCACTCGCCCACCGACAGGCGCTGCAGACGCGGGCCGGCGAGCCGGCCCATGGCGGCCGGCCACTCCCCGGCCATCGCGCTCCGCGCCGCGTCGTCGGCCTGCCGTTCCGCCGCCTCGCCGGGACGCGACACCTCCAGCGCACCGCTCGCGTCGCGTGCGTCGAACCCTGCCGGTGCCCTCCCATTGGAGGCGCTGTCCTGCTGGACGACGTGGGCGAGCTCGTGGCTCAGCAGCCCCTCGCCGAGGGGGGTCCTGGGGGCGTAGCGCCCCGCACCGAAGACGATGTCCCGGCCGACCGTGAACGCGACGGCATCCACGGCGGCGGCGGCCGAGGCGGCGGCCCCACCGGTGTGGACACGCACGCCGGAGAAGTCGTGCCCGAAGCGGGCGCCCATGGCGCTGCGGACAGCGGGTGGCAGGGGCTGACCGGCGCCCGACAACACGGCGTGCACGGTCGGGTGCTCCGCACCTCGCCGCGACGGGGACGCCGCCTCGGGTGGTGGCCTGTGCGTGGTCGCTTCGACCTCGGGGGCGGCGGCAGCAGGCACGGGTGGAGTCCGCATCAGCGTCCCCCGCCGTCGTCGCCCTCGAGCCCGGAGCGGAACTTCCAGATGTGGAGGGTGGTGCGGTAGCGCGCCCCCTTCTCCTCGAACACCGTGCGCCAGCGGCTCACGGTGAACTGGGTGAGGAATCGGTCGAAACCGGCCTGCTCGTAGTGGCGGAACCCCGAGACCGACCCTTCCTCCTCGTGAAAGTCGTCGCCGGGGTCGATGCGCCACTGGTCGGCCCAGTACAGCTGCGGACCGTCGGGGCGGTTGTTCACCAGCACGGTGACGCTGTGGTAGCCGTCGAACACGGCCAGCCCAAACACGTGCCAGCCCTGCACGTCGCCGACCATGTCCATGATCGTGTCCCAGGCGCTGGTCTGCATCGTGCTGGGCTGGCGGGTGCCGTTGCCGTTGTCGAAGGGGATCTTCGCGGAGTCGCTGACGAGGCCGAGGTCGGCGAGGGCGCGTCCCACCTCGGTCATCCGCAGCTCGCCGCCGCGCAGCTCGCCCAGCCGCGCGCTGACGCGGGCGGTGGCCGTTGACTGCCGCGTAGTCGGGGCGTGGG
>JAHWKQ010000149.1 GCA_019347785.1 Actinomycetota bacterium | reverse complement strand
AGGTGACCCAGAAGCTGATCCTGCCCAGGCGCTCGTCGAGCCGCCAGCCGGTGACCTTCGGCAGCCAGTAGTAGAAGGCGGCGAACATCGGCAGGACGTTGCCGGCGACCAACACGTAGTGCAGGTGCGCCACGATGAAGTAGCTGTCAGTGGCCTGCCAGTCGAAGGGGATCACGCCGACCATCACGCCGCTGATGCCCCCGATGACGAAGCTGACGATCGCCCCGACGGCCCACAGCAGCGCCGCCGACCATTCGATCCGACGAGCCGTCCACAGCGTCGCCGTGAACACGAAGATGGTCACCGCGGACGGGAACGAGACGCCAAGCGAGGCGACGGAGAAGAAGGCGTTCGTCACATCCGGGAGGCCCACGGCGAACATGTGGTGCATCCATACGCCGAAGCTGATGAAGGCCGTCGCCACGGTCGCCGCGACCGCCCAGGTGTAGCCGGCGACCCGGCGCCGCGCGAACGTGGGCACGATCATCAACAGCCAGCCCATCGGCGGCAGAAACACGATGTAGACGATCGGATGGCCCCAGAACCAGAACAGCTGCTGCCACAGGACGGGGTCGCCGCCCAGGGCGGGGTCGAAGAAGTGGGTGCCGATGACACGGTCGAAGGCCATCAGCAACGGGGCCAGGCTGATGGCCGGGAAGGAGAACAGGATCATGAACGAGACCGCCAGCGTCGACCAGGCGACCAGCGGCAGCCGGCTCATGGACATCCCGGGCGCCCGCATCTTGAAGATGGTGACGATGAAGTTGATCGCCCCGACGGTCGACGAGATGCCGACGAACAGCACCCCCAGCGCCCAGAAGTCCATGGCCAGGTCAGGCGAGTAGTCCGTGGTCAGCGGCACGTACGCGAACCACCCCCCGTCGGGGATCTGCCCGACGAAGAAGCTCGTGTACAGGAAGATCCCCGCGAACAGGAACACCCAGTAGCTGAACATGTTCATGCGGGGGTAGGCCATGTCCCGGGAGCCGATGACCAGCGGGATGAGGTAGTTGCTCCAGGCCGCGATGATCGTCCCCAGGAACAGAAAGAACATGGTCGTGCCGTGCATCGTGAGCATGCGGTTGTACACGTCCGGGGGCAGCACGCCGGCGTTGGAGTCGATGAGCTGCGTGCGCATGAGCAGCGCCTCGACCCCGCCGATGAGGAAGAACACGAACGACGTGACGAGATACCGGTGGCCGACCCGCTTGTGGTCGACGCTGGAGAAGAACCCCGGGGTCCCTGGCGCGTCCCTCCAGGTCCGCTCGAGCCGCTCCTTGACCTGCCGGGGGGAGGTCGCCGGGGGTCGCAAGATCGCCATGCTTACTTCAGGCTCTCCAGGTAGGTCAGCAGCTGGGGCAGACGGCGGGCGTCCACCTCCACGGGCGGCATCAGGTTGCCGGGTTTGAGCGTCTGGGAATCGACGACCCACCCGCCCAAGTGCCCCCGCTCGTTGGGGGCGACACCCGCTCCCAGCCACTCGCGCCGCGCGAAGTGCGTCAGCTCAGGCCCGAGCCGCCCCTCGGCGGGCGTCCCGCGGATGGTGTGGCAGGCGGCGCAGCTGGACGTCATGAAGGCCTCGTGGCCCGCGCGCTCGTCGGGCGTGTCGGGTCCCGGCGCCGGCCGGGCCATGCGGTCCAGCCAGGCGTCGTACTCGACGGGCGCGACCGCGACGACCTCGAAGCGCATGTTGGCGTGCTGGATGCCACAGAACTCGGCGCACTCACCCAGGTAGCGTCCGGGCTCGGTGGCCCGCAGGGTGAGCTCGTTGACGTGGCCCGGGACCAGGTCGCGCTTGCCCCCCAGCTGCGGCACCCAGAAGCTGTGGATCACGTCCTCGGAGTGCAGCCGGACCCGCACGTCGGTGTCGGTGGGGATGTACATCTCGTTGGCCGTGACGAACCCCGCCTCGGGGTAGGCCACCTCCCACCAGTACTGGTAGCCGGTCACGTCGACGACGACGTCGCCTCCCCGGGGCAGCGCGAGCAGCGCGGAGAGGTTGTAGCCGAACAGGGAGCCGAGCACGATCACCGGCAGCACGATGCCGCCACCCACGATGAAGCGCCGGTGGACGCGCGCCTCGTGCTCCGCATCCGCCGCCTCCTGCCCGCGCGGGCGCAGCAGCCCCCACCCGAGCACGGCCAGCCAGCCGACGAAGACGGCGGCGCCGACCCAGAACATGTACCACCAGACGCCCGCGATGGTGGCCGCGCCGCTGCCACGTGGAGCCAGCGCCCCGTCCAGCGCGCAGCCGCTCAGCGCGGCTGCGAGCAGCAGGTACCCCGCCCCGCGGAGCCGCCCAAGGGCCGGGCAGGGCCGGCGGTGCCGCGCAGGTCCCATGAGCACACTCCGAAGCTACGCCTTCGACCCGCCCGGGAGCCCTCGCGACCCCGTCCCGGCAGGGAGAGCGGAACATAGCGCGCCCGACCGTCGCCTCGCCAGCGCTCGCCCGGTGCCCGCGGGCAGCCTTTGGTGAGCGCGTGGACGTCGACGGGCCCACCGCCACCGGCCGGCGCCACCCGGCAGACCGGCCGTGCCGGGAGGGGGATTCGAACCCCCACGCCCTCGCGGGCAGCGGATTTTGAGTCCGCCGAGTCTGCCTGTTCCTCCATCCCGGCCCCGCGGCGACGGTAACACGGGGGGCCGACCCGGCGCCCGGCGTCACACCGTGGCGCCGACCAGCCCCCGCGCCAGGTCGGCGACCTCGGCCGCGTAGCCCGCGGGATGGGCGACCATGGGGAAGCGCCCCCAGCCGGGAACCGTCCGGACCCGGCCCCGGCGCAGCAGCCGCAGGTAGTCGTCGACCGCGTCCGCGCACGGCGATCGCTCCCGCTCGCCCCGCAGCAGGACCGCCGGCAGGTCGACCGGGCGCAGGCCCGAGAACCAGTCGGCGTCGGCGATGTCCAGCATCTGCCCGAAGACCGCGCAGTGGCGGTACCCGTCGAGGAGCCGATCGGCCCGCCCGGCCATCCCGGCCCACTCCCGCTCACCGGCCCCCTCCCCCGGGCCCGCCCGGTCACGTCTCCAGTCGGCCACCAGCGCGCGGCGGGCGACCGGGCGGGTCAGGTGGCCCGAGATCGCCCAGCGCGTCAGCGGTGCGGCTCCCGGCAGCCGCAGGAGCCGGCGCCCGATCCGCTCGTCGCGCGGGGCCCCGCCCGGCGCGTGCAGGATCGCCCCGGAGACGGTCGCGGGGTGGCGCTGGAGCAGCTCCAGCACGATGCAGGCACCGACGCCATGGCCCAGCAGCACCAGGGGCGGCGCCTCGCCGACGAGCTGCTCGCGCAGCCGCCCCGCGTAGCCGGCCGGGCCGTCCAGGCGCTTGTCCCGGGGGCGGAGGCCGAAGCCCGGCAACGTCACCGCCCGGAACCGCACGTCCGCCGCCATGTGCTCCCGTACGGGCGCGAAGCTGGAGAGGCCACCGCCGTTGCCGTGCAGCGCCACGACCGTCACCCGCTTGCCGCCCACGACCGCGATCCTAGCCGTACCCGTCGAGTGAAGACTGCCGTCTGTATACCGACGACAGGCTTCAGTCGACGGGTGGGGGGGCGGCGGCGTGCCACAACGCGTCGCCGCTGACCGTGTCGAACAGGTGGACGTGGCCGGTGTCGATGGCGACCTCCATGCGGTCGCCCGCGCGCAGGTGGGTTCCGGCGGGGAGGCGGGCGACCAGGCGGGTGCCGGAGCCGACGAGCATGAGCCCCACGAGCAGGGCCCAGCCCTCGCTGGTGACCGTGTCCGCACGGGCGAACAGGACCCGCCGTGGGTGGGGCCGGGGTCCCGAGCCCGCGTCCCGCAGGTGCTCGGGGCGCACCCCGAGCACGACGCGTCCGGCGCGCACCGCGGCCGCCGGCGCCCGGCGGGTCAGCAGGACGCGCTGGCCGTCGAGCGTCAGCCAGTCCCCGTCGGCGTCGCGCTCCACGGAGGCGACGACGGCGTTCATGGCCGGTGACCCGACGAACTCGGCGACGGCGAGGCTCACGGGCCGGTCGTAGACGCGCTGGGGCGCGTCGATCTGGTGCAGCACGCCGCCGTCGAGCACGGCGACGCGGTCGCCCAGCGCCATGGCCTCGGCCTGGTCGTTGGTGGCGTACAGGGTCGTCACACCGAGACCCCGCTGTTGGCGGGCGAGCTCAGCGCGCATCCGGGCCCGCTGCGGTCCGTCGACGTTGGCCAGCGGCTCGTCGAGCAGGTAGGCGGCCGGCACCCGCACCGCGGCCCGGCCCAGCGCCACGCTCTGGCGCTGCCCGGCCGACAACGTGCCCGGGCGGCGCCCCAGCAGCTGGGCGAGACCCAGCGCGCGGGCCTCGGCCTGCACGCGGCGGTCGATCTCCGGCCGCAGCACCCGGCGCACCCGGAGGGCGAAGCCCATGTTCCCGCGGACGTCATAGTGCGAGTACAGGCCCCCGTCCTGGAAGACCATCGCCACGTCCCGCTCGGCGGGGTCCATCCCGTCGACGTCCCGCCCGTCGAAGCGCACGACGCCGCTGGTCGGCCGCTCCAGACCGGCCGCCAGGCGCAGGACCGTCGACTTGCCCGACCCGGACGGGCCGAGCAGGGCCAACAGCTCGCCCTGGGCGACGCGCAGGCTCAGGCCGGATACGGCCGGCGGCCCCCGGCCGTGGCGGCGCGTGACGTCCTCGAACCGGATCTCGGCCATCCCGTGCCCTCCGTGGCGCCCAGCCTACGCCGGCCGGCCGCGCCGGGACGCCGCTACGCGCCGCCCCGGCAGCCCGCCGCCAGCTCCGTGACGAGGGCCCGCACCGCGGCGGGACCGCCGTCGCGGGCGGCGCGCACCGCGGCCGAGCCGACGATCACGCCGTCGGCGAACGCGGCCACCTGCTCCGCCTGGGCGCGGTTGCCGACGCCGATGCCCACGCACACCGGCCGGTCGGTCGTCGCGCGGAGTCGCCTGACCAACCTCTCGGCGGCGTCGGAGACGGCTGCCCGCTCCCCGGTCACGCCCAGCCTCGCGGTCGCGTACACGAACCCGGTGCTGGCGCCGGCGACCGCCCGAAGCCGGGCGTCCGGGGAGGTCGAGGCGGCCAGGAACACGGTCGCCAGGCCGTGCCGGGCGGCGGTGGCCGTCCAGGGCCCGCCCTCCTCGGCAGGCAGGTCGGGCAGGATGGCGCCCGCCAGGCCGGCGGCCACCGCGTCGGCGGCGAAGGCGTCGAGGCGGTCGGTGCCGCCGTAGTGCCAGGCGACGTTGTAGTAGGTCATGGCCAGGGCGGGCACGTCGAGCGCGGCCGTCAGCGCCTCGCACATCGCCAGGTCGTCGGCGGGGGTGTAGCCACGCCGGAGGGCGGCGTGGCAGGCCTCCTGGATGACCGGGCCGTCCATCAGCGGGTCGGAGTAGGGCAGGCCGACCTCCAGCAGGTCGGCCCCGCCGTCGGCGGCGGCCTCCAGGCACCGCCGCGACTCCTCCAGGTCGGGGAAGCCCGCCGGCAGGTAGACCAGCAGC
>JAHWKQ010000148.1 GCA_019347785.1 Actinomycetota bacterium | reverse complement strand
CCCGGGAGCTGCACCGGCGTAGCGGCGGCCACAGCGAGCTCGTGCTGCTGGAGGGGCGGGGCCACACCGAATGGATGTACAGCGAGCACCCGGCTTTCCGCCGGGTCGCGGACCTGCTCATCGACTTCCTCGCCGGGGCGCTGGACTTCCAGCCGTTCCGGGAGTCGGCCTGATGCGCATCGCGCTGGCCCAGACCGCGCCCGTGCTGGGCGACCTGGAGGCGAACCTCGCCCGGGCCAAGGACGCGGTCGCCGAGGCGCGCGCCGAGCGCGCCGACGTCGTGGTGTTCCCGGAGCTGTCGCTGACCGGCTACGGCGTGGGGCAGGTCGACCGCGACCTGGACCTGCAGGTCGACGACGAGCGGCTGCTCGGGCTGGCCGAGCAGGCCGGCGACGGGGGGGTGCTCGTCGGCTTCCAGGAGGGGGGCCACGTCCTGCACAGCTACAACGCCGCCGCCTACTTCGAGGGCGGTGAGTTCCGCCACCTGCACCGCAAGCTGTACCTGCCGACCTGGGGGGTCTTCGAGGAGCGCAAGCACTTCAGCCCCGGCCAGTCGCTGCGCGCCTACGACAGCCGGTGGGGCCGCATGGCCACGTTGGTCTGCAACGACGCCTGGCAGCCCCAGCTCACCTTCCTGGCGGTGCAGGACGGGGCCCGGGTCCTGTTCATGCCGTCGACCAGCGCTCAGATCCCCTCCCAGGAGGAGTGGAGCAACGAGACGTACTGGCGGGACATCACCCGCTTCTACGCCCGGATGTACCAGTGCTTCGTGGTCTTCGTGAACCGGGTCGGCCAGGAGGGGCCGATGCGCTTCTGGGGCGGGTCGCAGGTCCTCGACCCCTGGGGCGAGGTCGTCGCCGAGGCGCCCCATGACGTCGAGGCGGTCGTCGTCGCGGAGGTGGACCTGGCCCAGGTGCGCCGCCGCCGGCGCCAGGTCCCGCTGGTCAAGGAGGCCCGGCTGGCGCTGCTCGAGCGCGAGATCCGCCGCCTGGCCGACGAGGGCGGCGACCTGTAGCCGCGGACCGCCTCAGCCGGGCGCCGCGAGCCGCGAGCGCAGCAGCTCGTTGACGACACGCGGGTTCGCCTGGCCCCCGGTGGCGCGCATCACGGCGCCGACCAGCGGCCCGACGGCCTTGGGGTTGCCCTCGCGGACCCGGGCGGCCGCCTCGGGGTTGGCGGCGATCGCCTCGTCGACGGCGGCGGCCAGCCGGTCGCTGTCCGAGATCTGGCGCAGGCCCCGGGCGGCGACGATCCGGCCGGGCGTGCCGCGGCCGTCGAGGGCGTCGACCAGGACGCTCCGGCCCAGCCTGGCCGACAGGGTCCCGTCGGCCACCAGCCCGACCAGCTCGGCCAGCGCCGCGCCGGTCAGGGGCGCGTCGGCGGGGTCGACGCCGTGCTCGGCGCACCAGGTGAGCACCTCGTTCGTCAGCCAGTTCGCGGCCTCGGCGGGGCCGGACCCCGCCGCGGCCGCGTCCTGCAGCAGCCCGGCGAGGCCGGCGTGCACGAGGGTGTGGGCCTGCTCGGCGGGCAGGCCCAGGCCCTCCGTCAGGCGCGAGCGGGTGACGCCGGGCATCTCCGGCAGGTCGGCGCGCAGTCGCTCCACCCACTCCGGCGCCGGCATGACGGGGACGAGGTCCGGGTCCGGGAAGTACCGGTAGTCGGTGATCTCCTCCTTGCGGCGCAGCGGGCTGGTGCGCCCGGCGTCCTCGTCCCAGTGGCGGGTCTCCTGCACGACCGGCTCGCCGGCGTCGAGCAGCCCGCGCTGGCGGACGACCTCGTACAGGATCGCCCGGCCGAGCGAGCGCAGTGAGTTCATGTTCTTGATCTCGACGCGGGTGCCGAAGACGGTGTGACCGACCGGACGCAGCGACACGTTCGCGTCGCAGCGCATGGAGCCCTCCTCCAGCTTCGCGTCGCTGATGCCCAGGGTGCGCACGATGGCGCGAAGCTCGGTCAGGTAGGCGCGCGCCTCCTCGGCGCTGCGCAGGTCCGGCTCGCTGACGACCTCCAGCAGCGGGATGCCCGCGCGGTTGTAGTCGACGAGCGAATGGTCGGCCCCGTGGATGCGCCCGCCCGAGCCCACGTGCGACGACTTGCCGGTGTCCTCCTCCATGTGCACCCGGGTGATGCCGACGTGCCGGCGGCCCGCCCCGGTGACGACCTCCAGCCCGCCGCCGACGCACAGGGGCACGTCGTACTGGGAGATCTGATAGTTCTTCGGCATGTCGGGGTAGAAGTAGTTCTTGCGGTGGAAGCGGCTGTCCGGGGCGATGCGGCAACCCAGCGCCAGTCCCAGGCGGATCCCGTACTCGACGGCGCCCGCGTTGGCGACGGGCAGGCTGCCGGGCTGGCCCAGGCACACGGGGCAGGTGCGGGTGTTGGGGGCGCCGCCGAAGTCGGTCGCGCAGCCGCAGAACATCTTCGTGCGGGTCGACAGCTCGACGTGGACCTCCAGGCCGATGACCGGCTCCCAGCGCTCGGCCTGCTCGGCGGTGGCCTCTGCGGCGCCGGGGGCGGTGGTCATGCCCGGACCTCCTCCGACGAGCGGGCGCCGCGCGGCGTGGGGTCGAAGGCCAGCTCGGCCTCCAGGGCGCGGGCCACCCGCAGCAGCGTCGGCTCCCCCAGCGCGGGCGCCATGAGCTGCACACCCACGGGCAGCCCCCCGTCGTCCAGACCGGCGGGCAATGACAGCGCCGGGGCGCCGGCAAGGTTCGACGGCACCGTGTAGACGTCGTTCAGGTACATCGCCAGCGGGTCGTCGATCTTGGCGCCCAGCGGGAAGGCCGTCCCCGGGCTGGTCGGCCCCAGCAGGACGTCGCAGGACTCGTAGGCGGCCGCGAAGTCCCGCATGATGAGCGTGCGTACCCGTTGGGCCTGGGCGTAGTAGGCGTCGTAGTAGCCCGCGGACAGGGCGTGCGTGCCGATCATCACGCGGCGCTTGACCTCGTCGCCGAACCCGGCGTCGCGGGTCCGGGCCGTCATCTCCTCGGTCGTGGCGCCGTCGACCCGCAGCCCGTAGCGGACACCGTCGTAGCGCGACAGGTTCGACGACGCCTCGCTGGGAGCGATCAGGTAGTAGGCGGCGATGCCGTAGCCGGCGTGCGGCAACCGCACGTCGGCGACCTTGGCCCCCAACCGCTCGAGCGCCTCGACCGCCCGGGCCAGGCCGGCGCGCACGCCTGGCGCCATGCCGTCCTCGATCTCCTCCGCGACCAGACCGACCCGCAGCCCGTCCACGCCGCGGTCGAGGTCTCCCAGCAGGTCCGGGGCCGGTTCCTGCAGGGACGTGGAGTCCATCGGGTCGGGCCCCGCCACCGCCCCCAGCAGCAGGGCGGCGTCGGTGACGGTGCGGGCCATGGGCCCGACCTGGTCCAGCGACGAGGCGAACGCCACCAGCCCGTAGCGGCTCACCAGGCCGTACGTCGGCTTGAGCCCGACGACGCCGCACAGCGCGGCCGGCTGGCGGATCGAGCCGCCCGTGTCGGTGCCGATCCCCAGCGGCGCGTCGAAGGCGGCGACGGCGGCCGCCGATCCCCCCGAGGACCCTCCGGGGACACGAGAGGTGTCCCACGGGTTGCGGGTGGGCCCGAACGCCGAGTTCTCCGTCGAGGAGCCCATCGCGAACTCGTCGAGGTTGGTCTTGCCCACCACGACCGCGTCGGCCGCGCGCAGCCGGGCCACGACGGTGGCGTCGTACGGCGGCCGGTAGCCCTCCAGGATCCGCGAGCCGCAGGTCGTGGGGACGCCGGCGGTGCACAAGATGTCCTTGAGCGCCAGGGGTACGCCGGCCAGCGCGCCGAGGGGTTCGCCGGCGGCCCGTCGCCGGTCGACGTCGGCGGCGTGGGCCAGGGCGGGCTCGTCGAGCACACGCAGGAAGGCGTGCAGTCGTTCCTCGGTGGCGGCGATGCGCTCCAGGTGCGCGCGGACGACCTCCACGGCGGCGACCTCCCCCGCGCCCATGGCGGCGAGCAGCTCGACGGCGGTGGCGCGGGTCAGCGCGGCGGTCACGGCTGCTCCACCACGATGCGCGGCACGTGGAAGCGGTCCCGCTCGGCGCGGGGCGCGCCGGCGAGCGCGTCGGTCACGGGCAGGGACGGGCGGGGGTCGTCGGCGCGCAGCACGTTGGCCAGCGGGAAGGGATGGCTGGTGGGCGGGACGTCGTCGGTGGCGACCTCCCCGACCTGCTCGGCGTAGGCCAGGATCTGCGACAGCTCCTCGCGCAGCGCCTCGACCTCGTCGTCGGTCAGGGCCAGGCGCGCCAGGGCCGCGACGTGCCGCACCTGTTCGGAGCTCAGGGCCACTGGGTCACCCACCTCGGGTCGGCGTCGGCGCGTCGGCGGGCCCCGACGGTACCGCGCCCGCGACAGGCGCCGCCAGCCGCGGCCGCACCCTCCCGCACGGCGTCAGCCGGGCAGGCCGCCGGTCTCCAGCAGCGTCGCCAGGCCACGCTCGTCGACCCGCGGCACTCCCAGCTCGTCCGCCCTGGCGGCCTTGCCGCCGGGGTCGGTGCCGACGACGACCACGGAGGTCCTGCGCGACACGCTGGAGGCGACCTTGCCGCCGCGGTCCTCGACGGCCTGCTTGGCCTCGTCGCGCGTGTAGCCGTCCAGGCCCCCGGTCAACACGACCGTCCAGCCCTCCAGCGTGCGCCGTCCCGCGGGCACGTCGGTGTCCATGCGCACGCCGACCTCGTCGAGCCGGTCGACCAGCGCCGCGTTGCGCGGGTGGTCCAGGAACTGGCGGACCGCCGCGGCGATCACGGGTCCCACGCCGCCGACCGCGGCGATCGTCGCCTCGTCGGCGACGCGCAGCCGGGCCATCGACCCGAAGTGGCGGGCCAGGCGCCGCGCGACGGTCCCGCCGACGTGGCGGATGTTCAGCCCCACGAGCAGGCGCTCCAGCGGCCGGTCCCTGGAGGCCTCGATGCCGGCCAGCAGGTTGTCGACCTTCCTGACGGCGAAGCCCTCCAGCTCCAGCACGTCGTCGGCGCGCAGCCGGTAGACGTCGGACAGGTCCGTGACCAGGCCGCGGGCCAGCAGCACCCGCGCCGTCTCGTAGCCCAGCCCCTCGATGTCCATCGCTCCGCGCCCGGCGAAGTGGGCGAGCGACTCCAGCAGCCGGTTGGGGCAGTCGACGTTCGTGCAGTAGCTGGCCGCCTCCCCCTGCAGGCGCTGTATCGGGGAGCCGCAGAAGGGGCAGGTCGTCGGCATCCGCCACGGCCCGGCCGCCTGCACATGCGCCGGCCGCCGCTCCAGCACCGGCCCGAGCACCTCCGGGATGACGTCGCCCGCCTTGCGGACGACGACCACGTCTCCCGGCCGGCAGTCCTTCATGTGGGCCTGGTCCTCGTTGTGCAGGGTGGCCATGGAGATCGTCGAGCCCGCGCCGAGCACGGGCTCGAGCATCGCGCAGGGGGTCACCTTGCCCGTGCGGCCGACGTTGACGGGGCTGTCCCGCAGCCGCGTCGCGCGCTCCGCGGGCGGGGACTTGAAGGCGATCGCCCAGCGCGGTGCC
>JAHWKQ010000013.1 GCA_019347785.1 Actinomycetota bacterium | reverse complement strand
CGTCACCCACGACATCGACGAGGCGATCAAGATGGGCGACCGCATCGCCATCCTGCGGGTGGGCTCCCAACTCGCCCAGTACGACACCCCCGAGCACATCCTGTCCAACCCCGCCGACGACTTCGTCGCCGACTTCCTGGGGTCGGGCGTCGTCCTGAAGCGCCTGCAGCTCGCGCGCATCCGCGACGTCGAGCCGTCGACCGACTGGCCCACGGCGACGGGGGACATGACGCATGATGAGGCCCGCCGCCTCATGGACGAGGCGGGGAACGACTGGTTACTGGTGCTGGACGATCGCCGTCAACCGCGGCGCTGGGTGGCGCGCGACGAGCTCGACGGCGGCACCCGGCTCGCGGACGCCGGTGTGCCGGTGCGCGGCGTCGTCGATCCCCGGGTGACGCTGCGGGACGCGTTGCAGGAGATGCTCATCTCCGACACCGGGGTGGCCGTCGTCGTGGACGACGACGCGTACGTCGGCACGCTCGACCAGTCGGCGCTGCAGGAGGCGATCCGCGACATGCGTGACGAGGCGCGCGCCGTGGAGGGTCAGGAAGCCCGGGCATGAGCGAGTCCGCGGTCTCCGAGCGGGTGCGGGAGGCGGCCGCCGTCCTCGCGCCGGCGCGTGAGGCGCCGCGGGCCAGGGGCCTGCGCCGTGTCGCCCGCTACTCGGCCACCCCGCTGCTCGTCGCGGCAGGCCTGGGGGCCCTGTTCCTGTACGTGCAGGGGCAAGAGCTCGACGTGCTGGAGCAGGGGCGGCTCAACTACGGGTTCATCCGGACCTCGCTCGTGCAGCACCTGCGGCTGTCGCTGTGGGCGACCGCGATCGTCCTGGCCGTCGCCATCCCGCTGGGCATCGCCCTGACCCGCCCCTGGGCCCGGCGCGTCACCCCCTTCGCGGTGGCCGCGGCCAACATCGGCCAGGGCGTGCCCTCGATCGGCACCCTCGTCGTCGTCTACCTCGTCGTCCTGGAGGACAACGGCGCACGGGCGGCGATCGTCGGGCTGGCGATCTACGCCCTGCTGCCGGTCCTGCGCGGCACGATGGTCGGCCTCCAGCAGGTCGACCCGGACGTCATCAAGGCCGCGCGGGGCATGGGCATGAGCCGCGGCGACATCCTGCGCCGCATCGAGTTGCCGCTCAGCGTGCCGATCCTGGCCACGGGCGTGCGGACCGCCCTCGTGCTCATCATCTCGACCGCCCCGCTGGCGGCCTTCATCGGCGGGGGAGGGCTCGGGGAGATCATCCTGACCGGCTTCGGCTTCAGCCGGCCGCTCATCGTCATCACCGGCAGCGTCCTGGCCGCCGCCATGGCGCTGTTGGCCGACTGGCTCGGCGGCATCGCCGAGCAGACGCTGCGACCCAGGGGGCTGTAGACCCCTCCTCCCCCCACACGAGAGGACCACGATCATGGACCGACACCGAACGCGCGCCCGGCTGCTCGCCCTGCTCGCGGCCCTCGCGCTGCTCGCGGTTGCGTGCGGCGGGTCCGGGGGCTCTGGAGGCGAAGACGACGGCGGCGGCTCCGGCGAGCTGCTGGCCGACACGTACGACTTCTCCGGGCTGAACGTGCGCGTGGGCACCAAGGACTTCACCGAGATGCTGCTGCTGGGCGAGCTCACCAGGATCGCCCTGGAGGAGACCGGCGCCACCGTCGAGTACACGCCCAACCTGCCCAGCCCGGCCGGCGCCCGCGAGGCGCTGGAGGCCGACCAGATCGACGTCACCTGGGAGTACTCGGGCACCACGTGGATCAACTACCTGGGCCACGACGTCGCCCCGGAGGGTGTGCCGCCGGAGGAGTTCTGGGAGATGGTCTCCCAGGAGGACCTGGAGGAGAACGGCATCTACTGGGCGCCGCCGGCATCGTTCGACGACACCTACGGCATCGCCTACCGCCAGAAGGCCGCCGGCGACCTGGGCATCGAGAAGATCTCCGACTTCCCCCAGTTCATCGAGCAGCGGCCCGAGGACGCCACGTTGTGCATGGACCCGACCTTCGGCACGCGCAACGACGGCCTGCCCGGTCTGGAGGAGGAGTACGGGTTCACCTGGCCCCGCGACAAGACGACCCAGATGGACTTCGGCGTCATCTACACCTCCACGCGGAAGGGCAAGCCGTGCAACTTCGGCGAGGTGTTCACGACCGACGGGCGCATCGCCGCGTTCGACCTGAAGCTCGTCGAGGACGACAAGAACTTCTTCCTCAGCTACCTCACGTCGCTGACGATGAAGAAGCAGTTCAACGACCAGAACCCGGACATCGCCACGATGTTCGGTGAGATCGGCGAGCCGTTGGACCAGAAGACGATCACGGACATGAACGCCGAGGTCGACGTGGACGGCAAGTTGGAGGAGCAGGTCGCCACCGAGTACCTGCAGGAGCAGGGCTTCATCGAGTAGGCGCGTCAGGGCCCGGGACGAAGCGCCTCCCGGCCCGCACGGGAGGCCAGGACCCCCAGCGCGGCCAGCGTGACGGCGACGGCCAGGGCGCTGGGCACGCCCCGGAACGGCACCGCGGCGCTGGTGAGCGTCAGCCCGTTGACGGCCACTCCGGCGGCCCACGCCCACGGCCGGCGGCGGAACGCGCCGACGGCGACCGCCGCGAATGCCACGGCGCCCACCGCGAAGCCGGCGGCGACCGGGGGCAGGACGATGCGCCCGGGCATCAGCGCCGACACGACGGGCAGCGCGACGCCGGCGTGCGACAGGCTCATGGCGGCCGACCCGGCGGCGCCGGCGACGGCCAGCCATCCCACGGCGCGCGCGGGGGCCGCGCGGCGGGCCGGCGCTGTGCGGGGCCAGGGCGCCCCGGCCGGGCGGTTGCCGTCGGGGCGGCCGGTCACAGGCTGACCACGTTGAGCTGACGGGCCACCGGCGTCCCGCCGGTCTCGTCGACGTCGAAGCGGACCCGCTGGCCCAGGCGGAGCTCCATCAGGCCGGAGGCCGCGAAGGCGTCGGCGTCGATCAGGACCTCCTCCTGGGCGTCGGTGAGCAGCGACCCGGTCCGGGTCTGCGGGTCGAACATCTTGACCGTCCCCTGGGGCACGTCAGCACTCCTGTCGAGATGGGCCGAAGCGTACGCGCGCTCAGGCCGACCGCGGCCGTCCGGCCCACCGTCGCAGCGGCCCCCGCGTGACGGCGGCGTGGCGCAGCTGCCCGGGGGTGTCCACGTCGTGGGCCAGGCCCTCCACGTCGAGGGTCGTGACCGGCACGCCCGCGAGCCGGGCCAGGCGCACGTGCGCACCCGCCGAGCGGCGGCCGAAGGCGGTCGGTACGACGCCGGGGGGCCGCCGCAGCAGCGCGCCGGTTCCCCCGTCGCGGGCCGGGGCGACCACGACCGCGGGACCACGGCGTCCGGCGGCACACACCGCGTCGACGTCGCGGCCGGTCACCAGCGGCAGGTCGGCCATCACGACGACCGTCGCGGCGGCGCCCCGCGTCGCGGCCTCGGCCGCGGCCATCGCCGGCGCCAGCCCCCGGCGCCGCTCGAGGACCACCTCCACGGCCAGGGGGCGGGCCAGCGCCGCGGCGTCCGGGTCCCCCGCGACGACCAGGACGCCCTCGACCGCCGCGCTGTCCCGACACGCCTCCACGACGGTCTCGAACAGCGTGGCCACCAGCTCCCGGCGGCCACGGGCGTCCAGCGCCGGCGCCAGCCGGCGCTTGGCGTCGGACAGCGCCTTGAGCGGCACGATCGCGACGACGCCCATGCCGCCGAGTCTAGGGTCCTGCCTAGACTCGCGGCGCCGCCGCCCGCGCGACCGCGCCGGGCCGTCGACAGGAGGCGCGATGGGCACGGTCACCGTCATGGGAGCGGGCTCGTGGGGCACCGCGTTCGCGATGCTGTGCGCGGACGCCGGTGAGGACGTCGTCATGTGGGCGCGCCGCGGGGAGGTCGCCGAGCGGCTCAACCGCGAGCACCGCAACCCCGACTACCTGGGCGACGTCGTCGTTCCCGACCGGGTGCGGGCCACGGCGGACCCCCAGGAGGCGCTCGGTGACGCGGAGGTGGTGGTCCTGGCGATCCCCAGCTATGCGCTGCGGGCGAACCTGGAGCGCTGGACCGACCTGGCGCCCCGCCGGACCGCCTATGCCAGCCTCATCAAGGGCATCGAGCCGCGGACGTGCAAGCGCGCGAGCGAGATCATCCGATCCGTGCTGGACGTGCCGTCGTCGCAGGTCGTCGTCGTGAGCGGCCCGAACCTGGCGAAGGAGTGCGCGCGCCGGCTGCCCGGGGCCACGGTGGCGGCCGGGCCCGAGCCCGACGTCGTCCGCCGGGTGCAGGCGATGTGCCACACGTCCCACTTCCGTGTCTACACCAACCCCGACGTCGTGGGCGTGGAGCTCGGCGGCGCCGTGAAGAACGCCGTGGCCCTGGCCGCCGGGATGGCCGACGGGCTGGGCTACGGGGACAACACGAAGGCGATGCTGGTGACCCGGGGGCTGGCCGAGATGACGCGGCTGGCCGTGGCGCTGGGCGGCAACCCACTGACGTGCTCGGGTCTCGCGGGCATGGGGGACCTCGTGGCCACGTGCATCAGCCGGCAGTCCCGCAACCGCCACGTGGGGGAGCAGCTCGGCCGCGGCCGCACCCTGGACGAGGTGGTGGCGGGGACGCGCATGGTCGCCGAGGGAGTCAAGTCGTCCGGGGCCATCGCCGAGCTTGCCGCCTCGCACGGGGTGGAGATGCCCATCGTCGAGCACGTCGTCAAGATCGTGCACCAGGGCGCGGACCCGCTCCAGGTGGTGCGCGCGCTGATGGGCCGCGAGCCCAAGCCGGAGTTCCACGGACTGGAGGGAATGCCGACATGACCGGCCCGCGCGCCGGCGACCGCCTCCACGTCCTGTTGCTGTTCGGCGGCCGCTCACCCGAGCACGGCGTGTCATGCCTGTCCGCGCGGTCGGTGCACGCGGCGCTGGACCCGGACCGCTACACGGTCATGACCGTCGGCATCACACGCGACGGGCGCTGGACCCTGCTCGACGGTGTGCCGGAGGCGCCCGAGGGGGCGCTGCCCGCCGTCGGGGAGCGCGGCGACACCGTCGGACTGGTGCGCACGCGCACCGCCCCGGTGCTGGTGCGCTTCGGCGACACCTTCGAGGGCCGGTCGGTCGGGCCGGTCGACGTGTGCTTCCCGGCGCTGCACGGTCCCTACGGCGAGGACGGCACCGTGCAGGGCCTGCTGGCCAGCTTCGGGGTGCCCTACGTCGGCGCCGACGTCGCGTCCAGCGCGATCGGCATCGACAAGCGGCAGATGAAGAGCGTCTTCGCCGCCCGTGGGCTGCCACAGGTGCGCCATCTGACCGTGCACCGACACGAGTGGGAGCAGGACCCGTCGGCGACCCTGGACGAGCTGCTGGAGGAGCTGTCACCGCCGCTGTTCACCAAGCCGGCCCGCCAGGGCTCATCGATCGGCATCCGCCGATGCGAGGACGCCGCCGAGCTGCGCGCGGGCCTAGAGGAGGCCTTCGGCTATGATCGGGTCGCCGTCGTCGAGCGCGCGCTGGACGGCGTCCGCGAGCTGGAGTGCGGCGTGCTGGGCAACGCGACGGTGCGGGTCACCCGTCCCGGCGAGACCGTCCACACCGGGCGTTTCTACGACTTCGACGCGAAGTACCTGTCGCCGGTGCGCCTGCAGTGCCCCGCCGACGTGCCCGGCCATGTCGCGCGCACGTGCATGCAGCACGCCCGCGAGGCCTACCTGGCGGTCGGGGCGCGCGGGATGGCGCGGGTCGACTTTTTCTACGTCGAGGACACCGGCGCGGTGTACGTCAACGAGATCAACACCATCCCGGGGCTGACGCCGAAGTCGATGTTCCCCCCGGTATGGGCGGCCGAGGGGCTGGCGTACCCGCGCCTGGTCGACCGACTGCTGGAGCTGGCGCTCGAGGCGGCGCGGGCCGGGGAGCGCTATCCCCCGTGACGGCTACAGGTGGACGACTGGGCAGGTCAGCGTGCGGTCGATGCCCTCAACCGCCTGGATCCTGGCCACGACCATGCGGCCGAGCTCGTTCATGTCCCGCGCCCGGGCCCGGACGATGACGTCGTACGGCCCGGTGACGTCCTCGGCCGCCTCGACGCCGTCGAGCTCGGCGACCCTGGCGGCGACTTGTGCCGCCTTGCCGACCTCGGTCAGGATCAGGATGTAGGCCGACACCATGACGCCGCTCTCCTCACGCGCGCACCCCATGGTAGGGGCATCCTAGGGGCAGGTGCGTGCCCAGCGGAGCGCACGCCACACCGGAGGATCACATGCAGGTGTTCCGGGACAGGGCCGACGCGGGCCGCCGACTGGCGGCCGAGCTGTCGGGGCGACCGGAGCTGCGCGACGGCGGCCGCGTCGTCGTGCTGGCGATCCCCCGGGGCGGCCTGCCGGTCGGCGTGGAGGTGGCCCGGGTGCTCGACGCCGCCTTCGACGTGGTCGTGGTCCGCAAGCTGCGGACGCCGCACAACCCCGAGCTGGGCTTCGGAGCGGTCGGTCCCGACGGCCACGCCGACATCGACGAGGACCTCGTGCGGCGCATCGGCCTGGGCCGTGACGAGGTGGAGCGGGAGATCGAGGATCGGACTCGGGCCGTCGAGGAGCGGCTGGAGCTGTTCCGCTCCCTGGCGCCCCCCGTGGAGCTGCGGGACGCCGTGGTGGTCGTCGTCGACGACGGCATCGCGACCGGCGGCACCGCCCGTCAGGCGTGCGCCTACGCCCGCCGCGCGGGCGCGGCCCGGGTCGTCCTCGCGGCCCCGGTGGCCCCCGAGCGCGTGGTGCAGGAGCTCGGCCACGCCGCCGACGCGGTGGTCGTCCTCAGCAGGCCGGCCGAGTTCCTCGCGGTCGGGCAGGTGTACCAGGACTTCGCACAGCTCGACGACGATGCGGTCCTGGCGACGCTGAGCACGGGGACGCGTCAGCGTGCCGACTGAACGAACGTCAGCCGAACCTGTGTGCGGTACTCGATCCTCCCGCCGTCGAGAATCGAGGCGCTGGTGCTGAGGATGTCCAGGCGCCGGATGCCGCGGAGGGTCTTGGCGGCCTCGCGCAGCGCCTCCTGCGCCGCGGCCTTCCAGCTGAGGTCCGACACGCCCTCGAGTTCGATGGTGTTGAGCACCGCCACAGCCGTCCCCTTCCGGGCGCGACCCGGTCCGCGCCACGCGTGGCCGGCATCCTACGTGCGCACCGCCGCAGGGGCCGGCGGGCGCGGGCCGCGGGAGGCGCGGCCAGGCGGCCGCGGTGGGTGAGTTCCAGCTGATCGAGCGCCTCACGCCGTTCCTGGCCGCCTCGGCCGACGACGTCCCGGTGGGCCACGGCGACGACGCCGCCGTCGTCGAGGTGGACGGGCGGTGGGTGTGCGTGACCGTCGACGTCCTCGTCGACGGCGTGCACTTCCGCCCCGACGTGTCGTCCATGGCCGACGTGGGCTGGAAGGCCGTCGCCGTGGGCGTGAGCGACATCGCGGCGATGGGCGCCCGGCCCAGCGCCGCCGTCGTGGGCCTGGCGCGGCCCGGGAGCCTGCCCGAGTCCCGGGTCGAGGAGCTGTACGCGGGCATGCACGCCGCCTGCCGGCGCTGGGGGGTGCGGCTCGTCGGGGGGGACACCGTCTCGGCGGGCGCGCTGGCGCTGTCGGTGACGGCCCTGGGACAGGTGGCGCCGCACCGCGCAGTCACGCGCGCCGGCGCCCGGCCGGGGGACCGGCTGGTCCTGGTGGGATCCCTCGGCGCCGCGGCCGCCGCGGTCGCGCTGCTTGAGCGCGACATGGAGGTGGACGAGCCCCTCCTGGCGGCGCACCGCCGGCCCCGCGCCCTGCCCGCGGCCGGCCAGGCGCTGGCCCGGCACGGCGCCTCCGCGCTCATCGACGTCTCCGACGGCCTCGGGCGGGACCTGGCCCACGTCTGCGCGGCCTCCGGTGTGCGCGCATCGGTCGAGGCGGCGGCGCTGTCCCTGGCCGAGGGCGTGGAGGAGGCGGCCGAGGCGCTGGGCGTGGACGTGTGGGACCTGGCGTGCGGCGGAGGTGAGGACTTCGCCCTGCTCGCCGCCGTGCCGGCGCGCGGGGCCGCCGCGGCCGCCGCGGCCGCGGGCGCCAGCGAGGGGGTGCCGGCCGCGGTCGTCGGCACGGTGGTGGCGCGCGACGGGGACGAGACCGCGCCCCGCGTCGCCCTGACCCTGCCCGACGGGTCCGTGCGGACCCTGGACGGCCTGGGGTACGACCACTACCGACGGCACGAGGAGGCCCCATGAGCCCCGCCCCCGCCCCCGGCGCCCCGCCCCGGCTGCTGACGATCGCCGGCTCGGACTCCGGCGGCGGCGCCGGCATCCAGGCGGACCTCAAGACGTTCCAGGAGCTGGACACCTTCGGCATGAGCGTGCTGACGGCGCTGACGGCCCAGAACACGGTCGGGGTCCACGGCGTGCACGACGTGCCCCCCGACTTCGTGCGGGCCCAGCTGGACGCGGTCGCCTCGGACATCGGCGTGGACGCGGCCAAGACCGGGATGCTGTCGAGCCGCGCGGTCATCGCCGCGGTCGCCGCGGGTATCGCCGACCACGGTCTCCGGCGACTCGTCGTGGACCCGGTGTGCGCGTCCAAGCACGGGGACCCGCTGCTGCGACCGGACGCCGTGGACGCGCTGCGCGACGAGATCCTGCCGCTGGCCGAGGTCGTGACGCCCAACACCGGGGAGGTGACGGTCCTGACCGGGCTGAAGGTCACCACCGTCGAGGACATGCGGCCGGCCGCCGAGGCGCTGTGCGATCTCGGCCCCGCGTGGGTGCTCGTCAAGGGCGGGCACCTGGCGGACAACCCCGACGCGCTCGACCTGCTCTACGACGGCCGCCAGGCCCACTGGCTGTCGGGCGCGCGCTCGGACACGCGCGACACCCACGGCACGGGCTGCACGCTGGCCGCGGCCCTGGCCGTGCACCGGGCCAGGGGCCTGGACGTGCCGGCGGCGGCGGCGGCGGCCAAGGACTTCGTCACCGGGGCGATCCGACACGGCATCCGCCTCGGCGCGGGCGTCGGCCCCGTCGACCAGGGCTGGGCCAGGCGCGCGACGACCTGACCCGCCGAGCCGCGGTCAGGTGGCTCGCTGCGGCGGACGCTGCACCTTGCCGGCCTTTAGGCACGACGTGCACACGGTGGCCCGTCGGACCCCGTCGTTTTCCCAGATCCGGACGCGCTGCACGTTGGGGCTCCAGCGACGCCGCGAGCGGCGGTGGGAGAAGCTGACCTGGTAGTTGAAGATCGGTCGCTTGTCGCAGATCTCGCACACGGCGGCCATCGACGCGTCCTTGTCGACTCGTGATCCAAAGGGGTGTCGTGATCCGGGGCGGGTGGTGGCGGCCCGCCCCGTTGTGCCGGGGCGCCGCGACCGGGCCACCCTAACGCGCCCGGGGATGCGCCGGCAACGTGCCGGGCTGGCCCGGCCGTGGCGCCGCCCCGCCTAGAATCCGGTGGCCATGGCGGTGCGGAGCTGGCTCGATGCGCCGGTGCGCGAGGTCGACGGGGTGAGCGCCCGCGCGGCCGGCTCGCTGCGCGACACCTTCGGCATCCACCGCGTGCGGGATCTGCTGGAGCACTTCCCCCACCAGGACAGGTACCGGGACCTGGGGGACGTCGTGCCGCTGCGCGAGGCGCGGCTGGGCGCGCAGGTGACCGTCGTCGGCTCGATCGCGCGCTGGAGCGTCGTGCGCCCCCGCCGCCGGGCGGGACGCCGGGCGATGACGATCGCGCGGGCGACGCTGGTCGACGCCGCCGGTGACCGCGTCGAGGTGCCCTTCTTCAACCAGGAGTGGCGGGCCCGTCGGCAGCCGCAGGGCACCCCCGCGGCGGTCAGTGGGGTGCTGGAGCGCTTCAGGGGGCAGCTGCAACTGCGGTCCCCCAGGTTGACCGTCCTCGACGGGGACGGGGACGGCGACCCCGGCGCCGACCGGGTGCAGGCGGTGTACCCGGCGACGGAGGCGCTGCCGTCGGCGCGCATCGCCCGCTACGTCGGGGCGGCGCTGGACCGCCTGCCGCGCGTCGAGGACCACCTGCCGGACGCCCTGCGGCGGCGCCGCGGCCTCGTCGACTACGACACCGCCCTGCGCACCATCCACCGGCCCGGCCGTCTCGAGCACGTCGACGGCGCGCGCACCCGGCTCGTCTACGACGAGCTGCTGGCCCTGCAGCTCGGCCTGCAGCAGCGACGGCACCGCCTGGAGGCCGAGGAGGTCGGCCTGGCCCAGCCGCCCGTGCCCGGCGGCCTGCCCGCCCGCTTCGACGCGGGGCTGCCGTTCCAGCCGACCGCCGCCCAGTCCAGGGCGCTGGCCGAGGTCGGCGCCGACCTGGGCCGGGCCACCCCGATGCACCGGCTGCTGCAGGGTGACGTGGGCTCCGGCAAGACCCTCGTGGCGGCCTGGGCGATGCTGTGCGCGGTCGACGCGGGGCGCCAGGCCGTGCTCATGGCGCCCACGGAGGTCCTGGCCGAGCAGCACCTGCGCACGCTGTCCGAGCTGCTGGCCCCGATCGGCGTCAACGCCCCCGCCGGGCCGCGACTCGAGCTGGTCACCGGTGGCACGTCGACGCGCCCCCTGCGCGCGGCGCTCGCCGGGATCGCCGCGGGAGACGTGGCCCTGGTCGTGGGAACCCACGCGCTGCTGGAGGACCGGGTCGGGTTCGACGACCTCGGCGTGGTCGTCATCGACGAGCAGCACCGCTTCGGCGTGCGCCACCGCGCCCGGCTGCGCGACAAGCGCCGGGACGAGCGCAGCCCCGACGTGCTGGTGATGACGGCGACGCCGATCCCGCGGTCGCTGGCGCTCACGCTCTACGGCGACCTGGACGTGACCGTGCTCGACGAGCTGCCCCCGGGGCGTGGACGGGTACTGACCCAGGTGATCCCGTCGGACTCCTCCCGCCGGGAGCGCCTGTACGACTTCATCCGCGAGCGGGTCGCCGCCGGCGAGCGCGCCTACGTCGTGTGCCCGACGATCGCCGAGACCGACGCCGTGGCCGGGTCCCCCGGCCGGACCGCCGCCGAGGAGATGCACGCGCGGCTGTCGACGCGTGTGTTCCCCGACCTGCGGGTCGCCCTGGTGCACGGGCGCCTGCCCGTGGACGAGCGGCACGCGGCCATGGACGCGTTCCGCCGGGGCGAGGCGCAGGTCCTGGTCGCCACGACCGTGATCGAGGTGGGCGTCGACGTGCCCGAGGCCACGGTCATGGTCGTCGAGGACGCCGACCGGTTCGGCATCAGCCAGCTGCACCAGCTCCGCGGGCGGGTCGGCCGGGGCGCCGCACGCAGCTACTGCGTGCTGTTCAGCGCGGAGCCGGACGGCAACGACCGGCTGGGGGCGCTCGCGTCGACCGGGGACGGCTTCCGCCTGGCCGAGCGCGACCTGGAGCTGCGTGGCGAGGGCAGCCTGTTCGACACGCGCCAGTCGGGCCTTCCGGACCTCAAGCTGGCGAAGCTGGCGCGCGACGCGCGCTGGGTCGCCGCCGCCCGCGACGAGGCCCGCCGGCTCGTCGAGGCCGATCCTCATCTGCGGGGGCTGCCGGCGCTGCGTGCCGAGGTCCGCCGCCGGTACGGCGCCGAGCACCTGGCCGCCATGGAGACCGGGTGACCCGCGTCATCGCCGGCACCGCCCGGGGCCGCCGGCTGCAGGTGCCCCCCGGGGGGACGACCCGGCCCACCAGCGACCGCGTGCGCGAGGCGCTGTTCAGCGTCCTCGGGCCCCGGGTGCCCGGGGCGGCCGTCGCCGATCTGTTCGCCGGCTCCGGCGGACTGGGGATCGAGGCGCTGTCGCGCGGGGCCGCGCGGGCCGTGTTCGTCGATGCGGACCCCCGCGCGGCCGCGGCCATCCGGGCCAACCTGCGGGCGACCGGGCTGGCCGGGGCGGCCACTGTCGTACGCGGCGACGCCGACGCCTTCTGCGCCCGGCCGCGGGGCCACCCGTTCCATCTGGTCCTGGTCGACCCGCCGTACACCCGGCCGCTGGGGCGGGTGTGGTCGTCGCTGACCGCGCTGCGCGACACGGGAGGGCTCGCACCCGCGGCCACGGTGGTGGTGGAGCGTGACCGCCGCGACGCGGCGCTCACGCGGGGGCCGCCGGCCTGGTTGGCGCTGGACCACCCTCGCTCCTACGGTGACACGGTCCTGCTCGTCATGCGTCGTCCGCCGGACGGAACGGAGCCCGTGTCGTGACCGACATCGCCGTCTGCCCGGGCAGCTTCGACCCGGTCACGCTCGGCCATCTCGACGTCATCCAGCGGGCGGCCACCCGCTTCGAGCAGGTCGTGGTCGCGTGCCTGCGCAACATCGGCAAGTCGCCCCTGCTGGAGCCCGACGAGCGCATCGACCTGCTGCGCGCGGCGACCGCGCACCTGGGCAACGTGCGGACCGAGGCCTTCGACGGCCTGCTCGTCGACTTCTGCCGGGCGCACGGCGCCACCACGATCGTCAAGGGCCTGCGCGCGGCGAGCGACTTCGAGAACGAGCTGAAGATGGCCCAGATGAACGCGGCGCTAGGGGATGTCGAGACGCTGTTCATGGCCACCAACCCCCGCTACTCCTACCTGTCCTCCTCGCTGGTGAAGGAGGTGGCGCGCTTCCACGGCGACATCGGCGCGTTCGTGCCCGAGGTGGTGTCCCGGCGCCTGCGCGAACGGGGCGACCATGGCTCGTAGAGTGAGGGCGACGCCGCCGCACGCCATCGCCGCCGAAAAGGACCACCCGTGGACGTCGAGGAGTACATCGCCCGGTTGGAGCAGGTGCTGGGGGAAGCCCGGCCCGTGCCGCTGTCGTCGACCGTCATGGTCCACCGCGAGGAGATGGCCCGCCTGCTCGGACAGCTGCGGGAGGCGCTGCCGGTGCAGCTGCGGCAGTCGCGCTGGGTGCTGCGTGAGCGCGACGAGCTGCTCGCCCAGGCGGCGCGGGAGTCCGAGCGGCTGATCGCCGACGCGCGGGCCGAGCAGGGCCGGCTGATCGACGAGGCGGAGGTCGCGCGCAGCGCCCGCCGTGAGGCCGACCGGGTCCTGGCCCAGGCCCGTGAGCACGCCCGCGCCCTGCGGGTGGAGGCCGAGGAGGACGTGGACGCCAAGCTCGCCAACCTCGAGGGCCTGCTGCAGCGCATGCTGACCCTCGTCGAGGTGGGCCGCGAGGAGCTGGGAGAGGCCAGCGGCGAGATCGCCATTCCCGAGGCCGGGCCCTCGGGCGAGCCGAAGCAGCTCTTCGACCACGAGGCCGGTGTCCGTCGCCTGCCGCTCGACCGGACCTGACCCCGGCGGCAGCCGCCGCGCGGGCGGCGCGTGTTAGCCTGGCCCCAGGGCCCGGCGGGCCCGCGTGACCCGCTGGCTGCTGCCCGCCCGAGCACCCGCCCGGGCCGCCTGCCCCAGCTGCCCGCACCGGACCATCGGGACTGGACCGACGATGAGCAGCCCCCGAAGCGACAGCCGGCTGGACGTCGCCGACCTGTTGGACCGTCCCGGCGCGTCCCGCCGTGTCGACGTCGAGCTGGCGGTCCCCGATGACCTCGACCTGGCGCTGGCCGAGCTGCCCGGGCACGCGCGCCTCGTCGGCATCGTCGAGAGCGTGGTGGGAGGGCTGCTCGTACGCGGCAGCCTGCGCGCCCCGCTGCTGCTGCGCTGTGCCCGCTGCCTGGCGCCCGTGGAGTCCGACGCGACGAGCGAGGTCGTCGAGCTGTACGCCGACCCGGGCCGAGCCACCGCCGAGGTGGAGCCGGGCTATGTGATCCACGACGCGCTGCTGGACCTGGGCGCGCTGCTGCGCGACGCGCTCGTCCCCGCCGTGCCGTACCGGCCGTTGTGCCGTCCGGACTGCCGCGGGCTGTGCGCGACCTGCGGTGTGGACCGCAACGAGGCCAGCTGCGCCTGTGCGACCACCGTGGTGGATCCCCGCTGGGAGGCGCTGCGCGGCCTGCGACTGTCCGGCGAGGCGGAGTAGACGAGGAGCAACGAGTGGCTGTACCCAAGCGCAAGAGCTCGCGGTCGCGCACCCGCCGCCGCCGGGCCCACTGGATGCGGGCGGCCCCGCCGGCGCGGGCCGACTGCGCTCGCTGCCACTCGGCGGTGCGACCCCACACCGTCTGCGGCACGTGTGGCCACTACGCCGGCCGGCAGGTCATCGAGCTGCCGGAGTAGGCGCCCGGTGAGCCGGCCCCCAGACCCATGAGCTCGCGGCGCGTCGCGCTCGACGCGATGGGCGGTGACCACGCTCCCGGCACCGCCGTTGACGGGGCCCTGCTGGCGCGCGACGAGCACGGCGTGGACGTCGTCCTCGTCGGCCCCGGAGACCAGCTGCACCGGGCCATGGCGGTGCGCGGCGCACGACGCCTGCCGGTGGTCGCGGCCTCCCAGGTGGTCGGCATGGCCGAGGATCCGGTGAGCGGCGTGCGCGCCAAGCCGTCGGCCAGCGTCCGCGTCGGTGCCCGGCTGATCGCGGCGGGGGAGGCGGCCGCACTGGTGTCGGCCGGCTCCACCGGCGCGACCCTGGCGGCCGCCCTGCTGGACATCGGGCGGCTGCCCGGGGTGCGACGCCCCGCGGTGGCCGCGCTGCTGCCCATCCCGGCGGCCGCCGGCGGAGCCGTCGTGCTCGTCGACGCGGGCGGAAACGCCGACGCCCATCCCGACGCCCTGGCCGCCTACGCGCGCATGGGCGACGCGTACGCGCGGGTCAGGGGCGTCGTCGCCCCGCGCGTCGGGCTGCTCAACGTCGGCGCCGAGCCCGGCAAGGGCAACGCCCTCGCCCGGGCGACCTACGCGCTGCTGGACGGTGGGGAGCGCTTCGTCGGCAACGTCGAGCCCGACGCCGTGCTCGCGGGGGACGTGGACGTCCTGATCACCGACGGCTTCACGGGCAACGTGTTCCTCAAGGCGCTGGAGGCCGCCAGCCACGCCTTCGGGGCCAGGCGGCTGGCGGCCGACGGCGAGCGGGCCGCGGCCGTCCTGGTGGGTATCGCGGGCGAGGTGCTCGTGTCGCACGGGGCGGCCGGCGCCGGCCAGATCGCCGCCGCGCTGAGGACCGCGTCGACGGTGGCGGCCGGCCGGCTGTCCCAGCGCATCGCCGAACGGCTGGCGTGAGGGCCGCCGCCCGCCGCGCCGCCGCCCGCCGCGGACCGGTCTCCGCGGCCTCGTGACCATGGAGCCGGGCAGGCTGGAGGCGGCGCTCGGTGTCGCGCTGGGCGACCGGGCGCTGCTCGTGCAGGCGCTGACGCACCGCAGCCACGCGTTCGAGGCCGGCGGCCTGCCCCACAACGAGCGCCTGGAGTTCCTGGGGGACGCCGTGCTGGGCCTGGTCGTCACCGAGCGCATCTACCGCCGCTACGCGCACGCTCCGGAGGGGCGGCTCGCGAAGCTGCGCGCCGCCGCGGTGAACACCCACAGCCTCGCCGACGTGGCGCGCCGCCTCGGCCTGGGCCGCGCCGTGCGCCTCGGGCGCGGCGAGGAGCAGTCCGGGGGGCGGGACAAGGACTCCATCCTGGCCGACACGCTGGAGGCCCTACTGGGCGCGGTCTACCTCGACCGTGGCCTCGAGGTCGTCGAGGACGTCGTCGACCGCCTGTTCGCCGACCTCATCGACGACCTCGCCAGCCGCAGGGAGTCGCTGGACTACAAGACCTCGCTGCAGGAGCTCACCGCCCGGGAGTGGTCCAGCCTGCCCTCCTACCACGTCACGGCCGAGGGTCCCGACCACCGCAAGCGCTTCACCGCCACCGTCTCGGTGGGGGGCGAGCAGGTGGGACTCGGCCTGGGCCGCAGCAAGAAGGAGGCCGAGCAGCAGGCGGCGAGGGAGGCCTTCACCACCCTGGGGGCCCGGGGGGGAGTACCGTTCGGTCCCGAGCGTGCCGACGGGACCGAGGAGTGACGTGATGCTTCTGCCCGAGGTCGAGGTGATCCGCAAGGACCTCGAGCGGGAGGTCGTCGGCAAGCGGGTCAAGGACGTCCACGTCACACGGGCGGGGCTGGTCACGCGGCACCGGACCCGGGCGCGCTTCGTCGCGGCGCTGCGGGGCCGGCGGCTAGAGGGCGTGACGCGCCATGGCGTGCTGCTGGCCCTCAGGCTCGACGACGAGTCACAGCTGGTCGTCCACCTCGGGGCCCTGGGCTCCCTGCGCCGGGAGACAGCCACCATGCGGCCCCGTCCCGGCACGCAGCTCGTCGCCACCTTCACGACCGGGGGGGCGCTGCACTACGTCGACCCGGGACAGGACGGGGAGATGTTCGTCGCCGGCGCGGCCAGCGAGGCGCTGGCCGGGCTCGATCCCTCGGGCATCGACCCGCTGACGGACACGTTCACGTGGCCGGCGTTCAGCCACCGCATCAAGGCCGACGGTCGCACCCTGCGCGCGCTGCTGGTGGACCCGGCTTTCCTCGTCGGGCTCGGGGACCTGTACGCCGACGAGATCCTGTGGACCGCGGGCCTGTCCGGCGGACGCAGCCCGTCCTCGCTGTCCAGCCAGGAGGTGCGTCGGCTGTACCGGGGGGTGCAGGAAGTGGTCCACGAGGCGGTCAAGCAGGGCGGGACCTCGGCCGACGGGTTCGAGCACCAGGACCTGTACGGCGCCCCGGGGGCGTACGGAGCGCAGTTGAAGGTCCATGGGCGCGCCGGGCAGCCGTGTCCCCGCTGCCGGCAGCCGATCCGCGACGGGCGGGCCGACGACGGGACGGGCTTTCACTGTCCCCAGTGCCAGACCTGACGGGCCCGAGGCCCTGTACGGGCCCGGGCGGCGACATCGGCGACGGCGCGCTCCAGTGCGGGCACGAACCGCCCGGCCCCCGCGACGACGGCGTCATGGTCGAGGGGGACCTCGACGACGAGCGCGTCGGGCATGAGCCCGGCGAGCTCGCGCTGGTTTCGCACGGGTACAAGTCGGTCGTGGCCGGTGATGACCACCGCACAGGGCACGTCGACCGTCGGCAGCCAGCCGCTGGCGTCGTAGCGGCCCAGCTCCCGGCCGGCCTCGGCGACGTCCTCGGCGCTGCCGCGGTCCAGCTCGGAGATCACCCACGGCAACAGCCCGTGCGCGGTCGCCGGCGCCTGTCGACTGGCGACCCCCGACAGGCGCAGCGGGGCGCCCCGGGCCTGCAGCTCGAACAGCCGCTGCCACCAGTGACGCGGGAGCAGACGGAGCAGCAGCTGCAGCAGGCCCATGCCCCTCCACAGCAGCCGGTCGTAGGCGCGGGTCGCGAAGCCGGCGCCGGTGGCGCACAGCACGAGGCCCGCCACGACGTCGGGGTGACGCTGCCACAGCAGCTGCGCGACCGGCCCACCCATCGAGTAGCCCACGGCGATCACCGGCGGCGTGCCGAGACGGCGCAGGAGTGCGGCGACGTCGTCGGCGACGTCGGCGAGCCGGAAGGGAGTGGAGGGACGCAGCCCCCGGCCGTGGCCGCGGTGGTCCGGCGCCAGCAGGCGCCCGTGCCGGGCCAGCGCCTCGTAGCAGCCGAACCACGTCAGGTCGGCCGGGTACAACCAGCCGTGCAGCAGGAGGATCGGGGGGCCCTGGGCGCCCGGCGGACCCGGTGCGTCCCGGACGAACATCTCGCCCCTGCCCGGGACCGCGACGATGCGCGCCGGCGGCAGCTCCCCGGGGGGCTCGGGCATGGTCGGCGAGACGGGGTCGGGGCGGGGCCGGCTGGCCGCCAGCAGCATGCCGGCGACCGCCCCGCCCACCATCGCGGCCACACGCCGGAGCCACACCACCGACCTCAGGCTAACCGCCCCTCGGTGCATGGATGCCCCGCGGCACGGTATAGTGCATTCGTGAAACGCGGCCACTGAGGCGGCGCGACACCCGACGGCCTCGTGGCGGGCCCGCCTCGCACCCGGTGCGGACCCTGTCCACAGCCCCGGCCGTACAGCCCTGCAACAGACAGCCTCGCTCAGAACCGAAGCCGCATCCCCGCCGCCGGATCGCGTTCCGGGGCCCCGGCGGGAGGTCGGCCCGGAGGTCGGCTCGGAAAGGACCAACGGATGAAGACGCTCCTCGGGGCCTGGGACAGCCGCCCGTATCCCCTCCTTGCGGAGATCACCGCGCTGCGCACCCGGATCGCGGAGCTCGAGGCGGCGCTGGAGCGGGCCGAGCGGGAGAACGCCGCCCTGCGCCAGGCTCGCGGCGAGGCGGGTGACTCCGGATCGCACGGCGACGACCGGCAGGTGGCGCTCACCAGCTGACCTCCGACCTCAGCACGTGACGCCAGGGGAGCGGCCCGCGGGCCGCTCCCCTGGCGTTCCGTCCCGGGGCCGGCACGCCACGCCTCCGCGCCGCTTTCACGGGGTTTGGGAGGCTCGTCGCTAGACTCGCGCGGTGTTCCTCAAGACGCTGACGATGCGCGGCTTCAAGTCCTTCCCGGACCGAACGGACCTGGAGCTGGAGCCCGGGATCACCGTGATCGTCGGCCCCAACGGCTCGGGGAAGTCCAACATCGTCGACGCCCTCTCGTGGGTCCTGGGCAGCCACAGCCCCCGCCGCCTGCGGGCGGGGGAGATGGCCGACGTCATCTTCGCCGGCTCGACGCAGCGCCCCGCGCTGGGACGGGCCGTGGTCGACATGACCATCGACAACAGCGACGGCGCGCTGCCGACCGAGTTCAGCGAGGTGGCCGTCTCGCGCGGGATGTTCGCGTCGGGGGAGCACGAGTACGGGCTGAACGGCGTGCCGTGCCGGCTGCTGGACGTCCAGGAGCTTCTGAGCGACGCCGGCCTGGGCCGTGAGCACCACGGCATCGTCGGCCAGGGCCAGCTCGAGGCTGTCCTGTCCGCCCGCCCCGAGGATCGCCGCGTCTTCATCGAGGAGGCGGCCGGCATCGCCAAGCACCGCAAGCGCCGGGAGCGGGCCCTGCGCAAGCTGGGCAAGGTCGACGACCACCTCCAGCGCCTGCATGACGTCGCCCGGGAGCTGCGCCGTGGCCTGCGACCGCTCGAGCGCCAGGCCGAGGCGGCCGCCAAGCACGAGGAGCTGCAGGCGGCCCTGCGGCAGGTGCGGGTCACCAGGGCGCTGCGGGCCCTGGACGAGCTGGAACGGCGTGACCGGCGCGAGGAGGAGTCGCGTGGGGAGTCGGACCGCAGGCTGGCCGAGCAGCGGTCACGCCTGGGGGATCTCCGGCGCCGGGAGAGCCGGCTGCAGGCCGAGCTGGACGCGCTGACCGAGCGGGCGCACGAAGAGGGTGACACCCGGTTCCGTCTGGCCGGCCTGGTGGAGCGCTTCCGCGGGCTGGCCCAGCGCGTCGAGGAGCGTCGTCGGGGGCTGGCCCACGCCCTGGCGCAGGACTCCGCCCAGCCGGTCCGGGACCCCGCGGCGCTGCGCGCCCGTGCGGTCGCCGAGCGTGAGGCCGCCGTGGCGTGCAGGGCGGGCCTGGAGGACGCGCGCACCGCCCTCCAGGGGGCCCGGCGTCGGCGGCAGGCGGCCGAAGCCGCCCGCCGGAGCCACGACGAGGCGCGCGCCGACCTGGTGCGGCAGCAGGCCCGCACCCGGGAGGACGCGCTGCGGCGGGAGGCCGAGGTGGCGGCGCTGCGGGCATCGCTGGCCCAGGCCACGACCGATCAGGACCGCCTGGCCACGCGGGTGGGGGACCTGGAGCAGCGTGCGGCGCGGCTCGCCCGGGACACGACCGACGCACGGCAGCGGCTGTCGGAGTGCGACACGGCCCGGGAGGCGGCCGCCCGTGACACGGAGGGGGCGTCGACGGCCGCAGCCCACCGGAGCGAGCGGGTCGAGGACGCCCGCCGGGTGGAGCGCGAGCTGGAGCGTCGCCGGGCGCGCGCCACCGCACGCGCCGAGGCGCTGCAGGGCGCCGCGGGCGCCCCGGCGGCGGTGGCCGGCGTCCTCGAGGCGGCCGCGAGCGGGCGGGTCGCGGGCCTGGTGGGACCGCTGGCCGAGCATGTGCGCCCCGTGGAGGGGATGGACACCGCGGCGGCCGCCGCTCTGGAGGCGCTGGTCGACGCGGTGCTCGTCGCCACGGTCGACGACGCCCGCGGGGCGGTCGCGTTCGCCGGGAGCGCCGGCGCCGGGCGGCTGCGGGTGCTGCCCTGCGCCCCCGACGCCGGGGACGCGGGGTGGGAGGACGTCACGGGGGCGGGCCGGGCCGTGGACGCCCTCGAAATCCAGCCGCCGGCGCGTGCGGCCGTCGCCCGGGCGCTTGCGGGTGTCCACGTCGTCGACGACTTCGCCACGGCCTGCCGCCTGGCGGCGCGTCACCCGGGCCGGACGTTCATCAGCC
>JAHWKQ010000147.1 GCA_019347785.1 Actinomycetota bacterium | reverse complement strand
TGTGGAGCTGAGGGGAATCGAACCCCTGGCCTCCTCGATGCGACCGAGGCGCTCTGCCAACTGAGCTACAGCCCCGCACACGGCCGACGCCGCAGCGACGAATGGTAGCACCGGGCAGAGGCGCCAGGGCCGGCCCGGGACCGGGCGCCGGGCGGGCTCAGCCCGACTGGCGTCGGGGGTCCTCGGCGTTGACCGCCATCGCCCGCGCCGGCCATGCCGGTTCGGGTGGCTGCGGCCGCTGCGGCAGGGCCAGCACCTTGCGGCGCGCCTCGGACCGCCGCACGCCCTGGCGCACGAGCGCCCCCAGGTACGCCACCAGCCCGCCGGAGGCGACGACGGCCGGCGCCCACGCCGCGCTGCCCAGCACCAGCCCCGGGACGCAAGCCAGGGCCACCAGGCCCGCCAGGACGATCAGCCGCCGGCGACGCACCCGGACGTCACGCGTCCACCCGACCGGCGGCCCGGGCCGTGCCTCGTGTGGCGGGTCGTCGACCCCACCCTGGACGCCGGCCCGCCGCACGTCCGCGCGGGCCCGGCGGCGGGGGACGGCGATCGCGGCCCACAATCCCACCACAAGGGCCACGACGACGAGGCTCATCGGCGCGAACGTAACACCGCCCCCCGGTCCCGCGAAGGAGGCGTGACACCGGCAGAGAGCGCGCTCAGCCGGGGCCGTGGGATGCGTGGTCGCCACCGCGCAGCTGCTCGACAGCATGGGACAGAACGGGCGTGATCGCGCGCACGCTGTCCACCGCTCCGCCCGGCGAGCCGGGCACGTTGACGATCAGGGTGCCACCGCGGATGCCGGCGATCCCGCGGGAGAGCATCGCCATGGGGGTGCTGTGCAGCGACACGGCCCGCATCGCCTCGCCGATCCCGGGAACCAGGCGGTGGACCACGTCCAGGGTGGCCTCGGGGGTGTGGTCGTTGGGGTGCAGGCCGGTTCCGCCGTTGGTGACCACCACCTCGGCCCGGCCGGCGGCGTCAACGATCGCCGCCGCGACCGGTTGCCGCCCGTCGGGGACGACGACGACGTCGAGGACGTCGAAGCCGGCCTCGGCCAGCACGTCGGCCACGGCCGGACCGGCGCTGTCGTCATACACCCCGCCGGCCGCGCGGGTGGACACCGTCACGACGACCGCCCGCATCAGCCATCCTCCCTGCGCCGCCAGTCACCGCGCACGCCGCCGGACTTCTCCACCAGGCCAAGCCACTCCACGACGACCGCGCGCTCGACTGCCTTGACCATGTCGTAGAGGGTGAGGGACGCCACGGCGGCCGCCGTCAGCGCCTCCATCTCCACACCGGTGCGGTCGGCCGCCCGGGCCCAGGCCGTGACGGTCGCGGAGCCCCCGGGCGCGTCGACCTCCACATCGACGTCGACGCTCGTCAGGGCCACCTGGTGGCACAGGGGGATGAGCTCCGGGGTGCGCTTGGCCGCCATGATGCCGGCGACCCTGGCGACGGGGAGGGCGTCGCCCTTGGGCAGCCGGCCCGCCGACAGCATCGCGGCCGTCGCGGTGCTCATGCGCAGCCTGGCGCGGGCGACGGCGGTGCGGTCGGTCGTGGCCTTGCCGGCCACGTCGACCATGCGCGCCCGGCCTGCCTCGTCGAGATGGGTCAAGGCGGGGTCGACGGGCTGGGCCCCCCGCTCGCGCGGGCCGCCGGCCGGGCTCATACGCCGTCGCCCAGCAGGTGCACCGTGAGGGCCTCGCCCGGCTGGACGCGCTGGCGGTCGGTGGGCACCTCGGCAAGGCCGTGGGCGTCCACGACCGACCGGAGGATGCCGCTGCCCTGTGGCCCGGTCGGTCGGGCGTGCCAGCCGTCGTCCCGCCGGTGCAGGCGCACCCGCAGGAACGACACCTTGTGCGGGGGGCTGGCCACGGCGTCGTCCAGCACCGCCTCCACCCGGGGGCGGTTGAGGTCCGCGCGCGCCTGCAGCCGGCGGATCGCCGGTCGCACCAGCACCTCGAAGCTGACGAATGCGCTGACGGGATTGCCGGGCAGGCCGAAACAGGGCATCGGGCCGACGAAGCCGAACGCCTGGGGCATCCCCGGCTGCATGCCGACCTTGCGGGCGCGCACGTCGCCCATGGCGGCCAGGACCTCCTTGACCAGGTCGTAGCGCCCGGCGCTGACGCCGCCCGTGGTCACGAGCAGGTCGGCGTGGGCCAGCGCGCCCTCGACGGCGCGCCGCAGCGCCTGCGCGTCGTCGGCGACGCGCGCCTGGCGGTAGGCCACCGCCCCGGCCTCCCGCGCCTGCGCCGCCAGCGTGAACGAGTTCGAGTCGCGGATCTGCCCGGCCGCCAGCGGGGCGGTCGGGTCCGCCAGCTCGTCACCGGTCGACATGACCACTACCCGCGGTGAGGGGTGCACCCTGACCCCGGCCTGTCCGACCGCCGCGAGCATGCCGACGTCGGCGGCGCCCAGCCGGCGCCCGGCACGCAGCACCATGTCCCCCGCCGCCACGTCCTCACCGGCGGGGCGCACGTTGTCGCCGGCCGCCGCCGCCCGGCGCAGCCGGACGCGCCCCTCGTGCTCGTCGGCGACCTCGACGGGAACGACCGCGTCGGCGCCCACCGGCAGCGGCGCGCCCGTCATGATGCGCACCGCCTGGCCCGGGCCCACCTCGTGGCCGGCGCCGGCGCCCGCAGCCAGCTCGCCGACCACCTCCAGCTCGGCGTCGACCGGCGCGTCGGTCGCGCGCACCGCGTAGCCGTCCATCGCCGAGTTGTCGAAGCCGGGGACCGCCGCGGGGGCGACGACGTCCTCGGCGAGCACGCAGCCGTGCGCCTCCAGCACCCCCAGCGCCAGCGGCTCGAGGGGCTCGATACGCTCCAGCACCTCGCGGCGATAGGCCCCCAACGCGACGAGCTCGGACGGGTCCACGTGATGCTGATGGCGTCCCACGTCGGCCGGCGTGGTCATCGAGGCAGGCTGTCGACGAAGTCGACCAGGAAGTCGCGGAACACGGGCCCCAGGTCGGCGTGCCGCGCGGCCAGCTCGACGTTCGCCCGTACGTAGTCCTCCTTGGCCCCCACGTCGTAGCGCGCACCGGAGAACTCCACCGCGCGGATCGGTCCGTCGGAGCACTGGGCCCGCAGGGCGTCGGTGAGCTGTATCTCGCCGCCCCGGCCCGGCTTGGTGCGGTCCAGCTGCCCGAAGATGTCGGGCGTCAGCACGTATCGCCCGATGATGCACAGATTCGAGGGCGCGTTCACCCGCCCCGGCTTCTCGACGAGGTCGGTGACGACGTGGGCGCCGGGATGGTCCGGGTCCGGCTTGGCGTCGATCACGCCGTAGCGCGACAGCTCCTCATCGCCGAACTCCATGACCGCCACGACGCTGCACCCCACCTCCGCCTGCAGCGTCACCATCCGCGCCAGCAGGTCCTCGGCCTCACCCACCAGGTCGTCGCCGAGCAGGACGGCGAACGGCTCCTCCCCCACGTGCTGCCGGGCGCAGCCCACGGCGTGGCCCAGACCCAGCGGGTGGCCCTGGCGGACGGAGTGGACCCGGGCCAGGCGGCTGACCGCCCGCACGGCCGCGAGCAGGTCCTCCTTGCCGGAGTCGGCCAGCTGCTGCTCCAGCTCGACGGCGACGTCGAAGTGGTCCTCCAGCGACCGCTTGCCGCGCCCGGTGATCAACAGCACGTCGTCCAGGCCCGCCTTTGCGGCCTCCTCCACGACGTACTGGATGGCCGGCTTGTCGACGATCGGCATCATCTCCTTGGGCTGAGCCTTCGTCGCCGGCAGGAACCGCGTCCCCAGGCCTGCGGCGGGGATCACCGCCTTGCGCGCGCGCACGCTGGTGTCCTTTCGGTCGCCTCGTAGCGCTGCCGCCCGGCGACGAGTCTAGCCAGCGCCGAGAATGGGCCTGTGCAGCCACCCCGACCCGCCGATCCGGGCGCCGCGGCCAACGCGGTCGCCGCGGCCAAGGCCGCCGCCCGGGGCCGGGCGCTGGCGGCCAGGTCCCGCCTGTCCGCCGGGGAGCGCCGGCGAGCGGCCGCACGCGTGCACGCCCTCCTGGACGGGCTGGCCGAGCTGCGGGGCGCGCGGACGGTGCTGGCGTACGCCGCGATGCGCGCCGAGCTCGACCTGGACGCCTGGCTGCGCCGCCTGCTCCGCGACCGCGCGGTCGTGCTCCTGCCCCGGGTCCACGGCGACCGGCTGCAGGTCGCGCCCGTCGCGAACCTGGCGGAGGACCTGGCTCCCGGCTGGCGGGGTGTGCGCGAGCCACGGGCGGGCCTGCCCACCGTGCGCCCGGACATCGTCGAGGCGGCCGTCGTCCCCGGTCTGGCCTTCGACCCGGTGGGACGCCGGCTGGGCCACGGGGGCGGACACTTCGACCGGCTGCTCGCCGAGCTGCCCCCGGCCGCCGAGGTCGTCGGCGTCGCCTTCGATGTCCAGCTGACATCGAGAGTTCCGACGGCAGCCCATGACCGCTGCGTCGATCTCGTCGTCACGGAACATCGTGTGCTGCACGCGGGCCGCGGCCGATCGTCCGGGTTGCCGAGCGACGGCGGCACCGCATAATCGGCGGCGAGGGACCCAGCGCCGTCGGAGGAACGATGCCCGTCTACGAGTACGTGTGCCGCGACTGTGGGGAGCACGTCGAGGTCGTGCAGTCGTTCCGCGAGAGCCCGCTCACCACGTGCGGGGTGTGCGGGGGCAGCCTGCGCAAGGTGTTCAGCGCGGCCGGCATCATCTTCAAGGGGTCGGGCTACTACGTCACCGACACCCGCAGGAAGGAGCCCTCGTCGTCGGACGACACGGCCGGCAAGAAGGAGGGCGGCAAGAAGGAGGGCGGCAAGAAGGAGGGCGTGGACGCCACGACCGGGGGCGGCAAGAAGGACGCGGGCGGAGCCGGCAAGAAGGACGCGGGCGGGGGCGGCAAGGGGTCCGGCTCGCGCACGGCCGAGTCGGCCTAGGCGGTGGACGGGCCGCGGATCGAGGTCGGCGTCTTCGGCGGCTCGGGGTTCTACTCGCTGCTCGACGACGCCGACGAGGTACCCGTCGACACGCCCTACGGTCCCCCGTCGGCCCCGGTCGTCGTCGGCGAGGTCGGTGGGCGGAGGGTCGGCTTCATGCCCCGCCACGGCCCCCGCCACGAGCTGCCGCCGCACGTCATCAACTACCGGGCCAACCTGTGGGCCATGCACGAACTGGGCGCCACCGACGTCATCCTGCCGTGCGCCGCCGGCAGCCTGCAGAGAGACGTCGAGCCGGGCCAGTTCGTCTTCTGCGACCAGATCGTCGACCGCACGAGCGGCCGCCGCGACACCTTCTACGACGGGCCGGTGACGACCCACGTCTCCTTCGCCGAGCCCTACGACGACGAGATGCGCCGGGTGGCCATCAACAGCGCCCGCGGCCTGGGCATCGACCTGCACGAGCGCGGCACCGTGGTCGTCGTCCAGGGACCGCGCTTCTCGACCAAGGCCGAGTCCAGGTGGTTCGCGTCGATGGGCTGGGAGGTCATCAACATGACCCAGTACCCCGAGTCGGTCCTGGCCCGCGAGCTTCAGATG
>JAHWKQ010000012.1:17390-20601 GCA_019347785.1 Actinomycetota bacterium | reverse complement strand
TGGGCGGCAACGCGCTGCGCGCGGCGGGGCGGGGCGCCAACGACGGCCGCGTGTCGAACCTGCGCCTCGTCATGGGCGTCGCGGGCGCGGCGCTCGCGCAGGGCGTGATCGTCGTGGCCGGGCTGGCCGGTCTGCTCGCGGGCGCCGCGTCGATGGCGCTGGGCGAATGGATCTCGGTGCGCAGCTCCGCCGAGCTGTCCGAGCGCCAGTTGCGCGTGGAGGGTGACGAGCTCGCTGCGTTTCCGGAGGAGGAGCGTGAGGAGCTGCGGCTGATCTACGAGGCGAAGGGGCTGTCGCCGGCCCTGGCGAGGGTCGTGGCCGACGAGCTGGCCCGCGACGAGCGCACCGCGCTGGAGACCATGGCCCGCGAGGAGCTGGGCGTCGACCCCGCCGGGCCGGGGCCGTCGCCGTGGGTGGCGGCGGCGGTCTCGTTCCTGCTGTTCGCCGTGGGCGCGATCGTGCCCGTGGCGCCGTTCCTCGTCGCGACGGGGACCGCCGCCGTCGCCGCCAGCGTGGTCGTCAGCGGGGCGGCCTTGTTCGCCCTCGGCGCGGCAATCACCTTGTTCACCGGTCGCGGGGCGGCCCGCGCCGGCGCACGCCAGGTGGGCGTCGGCCTGGCGGCCGCCGCCTGCACCTACGGCGTCGGCGCGCTGCTGGGGGTGTCGCTGGGCGGCTGAGCCGTCGGCGCGGTGAGCGCCGCGGGCCCCACCGAGCCAGGCGCGGGATGCCTGCAGCGAGTAGGCAGTGCATGTACTTTACTTGCATGAAGGTCGTACAGGTGCGCAACGTCCCGGAAGAGACGCACGCCGTACTGCGTCGCCGGGCGGCCGAGGCGGGCATGTCGCTGCAGGAGTTCCTGCTGGCCCACCTCAACGACTTCGCGAGGCGCCCGACGGTGGCCGAAGTGTTGGCTGGCGCAGGGCAGCGCGCCGGCGGTCACTTCTCCGTCGAGCGGGTGGTCGCGGACCTGCGAGCCGAGCGGGAGGCGCACTGATCGTCGTCGACGCCTCCGTCCTCATGCCGGCGCTGGCGCTCGACGACCAGGTCGGGGACCGCTTCCGCACGCGCCTGTCCACCGCGCGCGCGCTGCACGCGCCACATCTGATCGATCTCGAGGTTCTGGCCGCCCTTCGCAGACGCACCGCTGCCGGCCAGGTGCACGCACGCCGTGCCGGCCTTGCCCTGCGGGACCTGGAACGGCTGCCGCTGACCCGCTACCCCCACTACCTGCTTCTGCGCCGGGCCTGGCAGCTGCGACAGAACATCAGCCCCTATGACGCCTCGTACGTCGCCCTCGCCGAGGTCCTCGACACGACGCTGGTGACCGCCGACGCGCGTCTCCGAGGGGCTCCGGGTCTGGGGTGCCCGATCGAGGTGCTCGCGTAGACGAGATCTGCGAAGGGAGACCGCTGGGCACACGCGAGGGCGTCACCGGCTGCACCCCGACGTCGCCAGCCCGGTCCTCCAGCGGCCGGCGACGATCGAGAAGGGACATGTGGACATCCCGTCGGTCCCCGGCATCGGCCTCGAGTGGGACGAGGAAGCCGTGAGGCGCCACGAGGCGACCTGGCCGCCCCCCGGCGTCACCTACGGCGCCGGCGCGCTGCCGGCGGTGTCACCGGGCGGCTGAGCCCCGGGTGCGCTCAGCGTCGGCCGCCGCCGGCTGCGGTAGACCAGGAACCCGCCGAGGGCGAGCAGCACAGCGGCCAGCGCCGCCCCCACGGTGACGTCGCCGCCGGTGGCAGCCAGCCCCGCGGCGCCGCAGACCACGTCGATGCCGACCGAGTCCCACTCATCCGAGCCGTTGCTCCCGGTGACCGCCCCGGCTCCACACGGGGTGTCGGCGGGCAGCGTGACGCCGACCGCGAAGGTCCCGTCGGCCGCGACGGTCGCCGTGCCCAACGGAGGGTTCACCCGCAGGTCCACCGTCGAGCCCGGCGTCCAGCCGGCGCCGCTGACCGTGAAGCTCTCGCCCGGGACGAGGGAGACGTCGCTGAGGAAGATCTCCTCGCCCTGTGGGGGGTACTCCTGGGCGGCGGCCGGCGTCACGACCAGCACTGCCGCGAGCAGAGCCATCTTCAAGATGAGCAGGAGGCGCGGCATGTGCGGGCCCTTTGGTCGTTGTTGCGTCGCGTTCAGAGAGGGCAGAATAGCAGAAATCAGTCATATGGGGCGGCGAGCTGGAAAATCGCGAGGTGTGTGAGGCTGAGTTCACTCCCCGGGCATGTCCGACTGGTCGGTTGACAGCAGGGGCCGGTTGAGGAAGCGCCACACCTCGTGCCAGACCACGGCGAGCGGTGGACGCGCGAAGCGCACCCGGATGGTGGTCGGGTGGTCCGCCTCGCCGCTCCAGGTCAGCCGCCCGTCCCCGGTCGCCATGTCCGGGCTCGTGTCGACCACGCGCATGCCCTCGGGGACGGCGACGTCGACCCGCAGGCGGACGGGATTCAGCGTCGGCTGGCTCTGCACGGTCAGCCGGTACGAGCCGGCCACGTCGTCGCCGGTCCACACGCCCGCCGACCGCATGGTGTACGTCAGCCGCGTGGATTCCCCGGAAGGGATACGGACCCTGGCCGTGTAGACGGTGTGGCCCAGCTCGGGCTCCGCGGCGACGGCGGTCGGCGCGCCGTCGCGGGTGACGCGTGTCAGGACGGTGGTGTCCGGGCGGTAGACGCTCAGCAGGGTCTCGTTGTCGCCAGGCCGCAGTCCCCGCGTGTTGGGGCCGATGACGTAGGCGGGCTCGCCCCGGGGCGGGGCGTCGTTGGCCATGGTGACGGTGGTCACCGCCCGTGCGGCTCCCCCGGGCAGGAGCGAGACGTCGTGGCGCACCGCCGGGCGCAGGAAGAAGTCGGCCTTGTTGGCCGCCGCGTTGTTCGCGACGAGCGCCAGGTGGTCGCCCGGGGGGTCGGCCAGCCGGCCGGCGACGTCGGCTGTCTCGAAGGCGGCCTGCTCGCCGGCGTGCTCGGAGTGCAGGAGCACGTGCCCGCCGGCCGCGGCGCCGACGAGCGCCTGCGCGGCCGGCGCCGGACGCCGGCCCGCCTCGCGCAGGAAGGTACGCACGACAGTGGTGGCCACGTCGGCCAGCAGCCGCCTGCGGCGGTCGGGTTGCCTGAAGCGCGTGTACGCCTGGTTGGTGACGAACTCGACGACTCCGGCGGCGTCCACCGAGCCGACACCGGGCACGGTCACGGGGCCCGTGACATCCAGCAGC
>JAHWKQ010000012.1:5797-17290 GCA_019347785.1 Actinomycetota bacterium | reverse complement strand
AGGACGCCGTAGGCGCCCAGGAGGCCGCCGGTTCCCCGCAGCTCCGCGGGGTTCTGCGCCCCCACGAAGTAGCGGCGGCGCCCCGACGCCCCCAGGAAGCCGGGCAGCTCGCGCGACAGGGCCACCGCTCCCGCCAGGCTCGGCTCCAGCGCGTCCAGTTGCTCGTGCAGCGACTCGCGGGCCTCGTCGACCGGGCCGAGCACGAAGGTGGCGGGCGCCGCCGCCACGGCTCGTCGCGCCCGCCCCACCAGCCGCTCGGCACGTCGCAGCCCGCCGGCCGCGCGTCGGAGCGGTTCCACGTCGATGCGCCCGTGGCGGGGCGCGAGGGCGGCCAGCCCGGCGGGGCTCGACGCGAGCGTGGCGGACAGCCCCTGCCCGGCGCGCGCCAGGAGCAGTCCTGCCGCGGAGAGCCGGTGGGCGGTGCGCACGGTGTGCCCCCCGAGCGGGACCGCGGCCGCGCCGCGCAGGACGGGCCCGTCGAAGGCCCCGCTGGAGCGGCGGAAGGCGCCCGCTGCCTGGCCGAACGCCGCGCTGGCTCGCGTGGGCTGTCCGGCCAGCAGCGCGGCTCGCCCGCGGCCCAGGTCCGCGCGACCGGCGAGGAGACCGGAGCCCGCGGGTAGGGCCGCCACCGCGGTGATCCCTGGAAGCGCGACGGCCAGCGCGAGGACCACGAGAACCACTGCGCCGACGTGCCGGCGGGATCCCGTGGGGCGCCGCCTCACCCCAGCGCCTCGGCGACCGTCACGCCGGCGGTGCCCGAACGGCCCTCGGTCGGGGGCCACGGCTCATACTCGGCGACGAGCTGCTTCAGCCGCGCGCGGATGCGCTCGGAGTCGCCTTCGTCGGCCAGTGGCCGGAGGGCCGCGAGGTGCCGGCAGACCAGGTGCAGCGGCAGCACACGGCACGGCGTGCGCCACACCTTGGGATGCCCGGTGCGCTCGGCGCACTCGTCGTCGTAGTGCAGCTCCTCGAAGAGCTTCTCGCCGGGCCGCATGCCGGTGATCGCGATCTCGATGTCGTCACCGGGCTCCAGCCCGGACATGCGGATCATGTCGCGGGCCAGATCGACGATCCGCACGGGCGGGCCCATGTCGAGCACGAAGACGTCGGCTCCCTCGCCCATCGCGGCCGCCTGCAGCACCAGCTGGCCCGCTTCGGGGATCGTCATGAAGAACCGGTGCATGGCGGGATCGGTGACCGTCACCGGACCGCCACGTGCGATCTGCCGCCGGAAGGTCGGCACGACGCTGCCGGCCGAGCCCAGGACGTTGCCGAAACGCACGATCATGAAGCGGGTGGCGCTGTGCACCGCGAGGGCCTGCACGTACAGCTCGGCGGCCCGCTTCGTGACACCCATGATCGACGTCGGGTTGACGGCTTTGTCGGTGGAGATGAGCACGAACTTGCCGACATGCTCGTCGTTCGCCGCGTCGGCCACGACCCGGGTGCCGAGGACGTTGACCTTCACGGCCTCGCCGGGGTTGTCCTCCATCATCGGCACGTGCTTGTGCGCCGCGGCGTGCAGCAGGACCGCCGGTCGGTGCCGGGCCATGAGCGCGCGCATGCGCGCGCCGTCGCAGATGTCGGCGACGCAGGGCACGAGCCGCACGTCGGGCTGGGCCCGCCCCGCCAGCTCGCCGTGGATCTCGAACAGCCCGTTCTCGGCCCGGTCGACCATGACGAGCGCGTCGGGCCGGAAGGGAAGGATCTGCCGGCACAGCTCGGAGCCGATGCTCCCGCCGGCGCCGGTGACGAGCACCGCGGACCCGGCCAGGTCGCGGGCGATCGCCTCGAGGTCGAGGTGGACCGCCTCCCGGCGCAGCAGGTCGCTGATCGCGACCTCGCGGATGCGGGCGATGTTGACGGTGCCCTCCACGACGCCGGACAGCCCCGGCAGGACCATCGTGCGCAGGCCGGCCCGCTCGCAGGTCTCGACGATGCGGCGGATGTCGCGGCTGGAGGCGTGGGCGAGGGTGATGAGGACCTGGCGCGCGCCGTGGTCCCGGGCGACGGCCGGGAGATCGTCGACGCGCCCGAGCACGCGCAGGTCGCCGATCACCCGCCCGAGCTTGGACGGGTCGTCGTCGAGGAACCCCACGGGGGCGAGACCCAGGTCGGGGCGGGCCAGGACCTCCCGCGCCACCTTGCCGCCCGCGTGCCCGGCCCCGACCAGCAGCGTCGCGACCATCTCGCGGGCGCCGCTTCGGATCGCCCGCAGCTCCCGGTGGTCGTTCCACGCCCGTCGGGCCGCCCGGGTGGCCAGGACGCCCAGAGCTGACAGCGCCAGCTCGATGAGGATGACGCCGAAGGGGATGAGCACCGCGGGCAAGACAGCCGGGAGCCCGGGAAAAAGCCCGACGCCGATGCGGAAGGCGAGCAGGAACAGTGTGCCCGCTCCGAGGGCCTGCAGGGTGCGGTCGACCTCGCGCAGGCCGATGTAGCGCCACGAGCTGCGGTAGGCGCCCGCGGCGTGCAGCGTGGCCAGCCGCGCGAGCAGCACGAGCGGCCACGCCCGGGTGAGCGCGCCGAGCAGCGGCTGCGGGACGGCCCCCTCGAAGCGCAGCAGGATGCTGAGCCAATAGGCGGCCGAGACCACCGCCGCGTCGATGAGCGGCTTGGCGACGGTGGCGGTGCCGCGCAGCGCGGTGGGGGTCGGCCGGAAGGCGTGAAGCGGGGGGAAGGGCACGCGGCGGCGATCAGAAGCTCAGGATAGACATCACCCGACACAATAGCCGAAAAAAGACACTTCGGGCACCTCGGAGTGGCTCAGCAACCAGGGTGCAGCGCGGCATGGACCAGCCCGCCCCATTCGTGCAGGACCGCGAGCGCGGTGTCGGCGGGCCCCATGCGCGTCCCGGCGTCGACGACGGACAGGTCGCCCCGGTGGCAGCGGCCCACCAGCAGGCGCGCGCGGGTGACATGGAAGGTCGAGGTGACGACCACCAGGGAGCGCCAACCTCTCGCCCCGGACAGGGCGGACAGGCGGCGGGCCTCGCCCCGCGTGGTCGCCTCGTCCGGGGAGAAGCACACGACCGCGTAGCCGGCCCGGTCTGTGTCGCAGTGGCGGTCCACCGGGGTGGTGGGGGCCTGCGAACCACGCGACAGGGCGAGCACGGGGGCGACGCCCGACGCCATCAGACCCCATGCCCGGTCGAGGCGCTCGCCGTTGCCACCGGCAAGAACCGCAACCGCGTCGCCGCGTGCGGGCTCGGCGGTCGGGGGCCACACGAACAGGCGCAGCGTGAACGCGGTCCAGACGAGGAGGGCGACCAGCGCCACGGCGGTGACCGCCTTGCCCGCCGTCAACGGGACCTGGGGGCCGTATGGTGGCGCCAGGCGCGCCATACCCATGCCGTGGTCAGCACCTGCCCGCCAGCCATGCCGACGGCCGCGCCACGCGCGCCCGCGGCGACGGCCCCCGCGAACCCGGCGACGATGAGGACCACAGTCACGACCAGGCGCAGGCGAACGGTGTCGGTGGCGGCTTCGCGGACGCGCAGGCCGAGGAACGGCCCCAACGACGCACCCGACGCGACCTGGTGCACGCCCACCGGAAGGATCACCCCCCTCGCCGTGTCCCAGATGTCTCCGAGAAGCACCGGACCGAGCGACTCTCCGAACGCCACCAGGACGACGGTCCACAACGCGGCGGTGGCCGCCAGGAGCCCACTTACCCGGGTCGTCGCCCACGCCAGCCGCCTGGGGTCGGACCGCTCCCGGTTCAGCTCGGCCAGCCCGAGAGCCTGCACACCGGCCGTCAGGACGTTGACCGGCCCGTAGAGCACCTGAGCCGCCCGCAGAACAGCGACCTGCACGACGCTCGTGGACAAGGCCACCAGGAAGAGCACGGCGCGCCCGGCGCCGGACACGATCAGGGAGTCGGCCGTCAGGTGGGGGGCCAGGTCCAGGTGACGGGTCAGCCATGACCTCGCGCCCCTGACGTCCGGTCCCGTCCGCAGAGCACGGCCCCCGATCAGGGCGCCGGGCACGCTTGCGGCGCCCCAGGCCACGATGAGCCAGGCCGCGCCGGCGCGGCCCGTGAGCACGACGGCGACCATGAGCGGCACCTCCAGGGAGGTCCAGACCAGGTCGCTGGCGAAGGCGGCTGCGGGCCGGTGTCGCGCGAAGGCCACGTAGCGCAGTGCGTCCTGGCAGGCCAGCGCCGGCAACAGCGCACCGAGCGCGACCAGGGCTGTGCCCACCGGGCCGTCCAGCGCGACGCCGACGGCCGCCACGACCGCCCCTTCGGCGACGGCCAGGGCCGTCGCCGCCCCGCTGGCGGAGCGCGCGGCGGCCCGCTGCTCCGGGTCCCCCCCCGAAAGGCGGATGAGCAGCGGCTCCATGGCGAGGGCCCGGTTGACGACAGTGAGGATCCCGTAGGTGGCCACTGCCAGGGTGAAGGCGCCGAACTGCCGGGCGTCCACGCTGCGGGCGGCGATGACGAACAGCAGGAAGTTGCCCAGGGCCGACAGCCCCTGGTCGGCGACGCCCCACCCCAGGCGCCTCAGGCCAGGCCCTACCGCGACGCCGGGCAGGTGCGCGGCACGCGGTCGGTGTCGTCGGCGGGTCAGCACCATCGCTGCGCGAACGACACGACCCCGCTGGCGACGTCGTCCCAGCTGGGCAGCTCGGCCGCCCGCTCCCGGGAGCGGCGGGCCAGGTCGTCGGCGAGGGCGTCGTCCCGGGCGACCTGCAGCATGCGCTCCGCGATCGCGTCCGGGTCCCGCGGGTCGAAGTACAGCGCCGCATCGCCGCAGACCTCGGGCATCGACGACAACGACGACGACAGCACCGGTCTGCCGTGGGCGAAGGCGTCGAGCAGCGCATATGAGCCGGCGTTCTCGCACAGGGAGGGGAAGACGAAGCACGCGCACCGCCGGTACAGCTCGCCGAGCTGCGCAGGGTCGACCGCGCCGAGCAGGTGGACGCGACCCCCGACACCTCCGGCGGTCACCCCTTGCCGGATCCTTTCCAGGTAGGCGGCGTCGACGGCCCGTCCGGCCACGGCGAGGTGGTGAGGCGCACCCGTCGTGGACAGGAACGCGGCGAAGCCCTCGACGAGCTCGGCGACCATCTTGTAGGGATACAGGTGGGACACGAACAACAGGAACGGCGCCTCCCCCCAGGGCCACCCCCGGGGGGGCGGTCGCCGTGGCTCGTCCGCGACTTCGCGGGGGGTCAGCGTCGCCGCCGGCGGGACGACCGTCGTCGGCGTGCCGTGCAGGTCGGCGGCCGCCTCGATCAGCCCGCGGGCGGTGTGGCTGCTGAAGATCACCCCGTGGGCCTGCCTGCAGGAGGACACGACGAGGCGCGCCTGTGCCCGGACGCGGACGAAGGTCCTCACACCCGACCGGCGTGACCCACCGTCGCCGCCCCAGCGGCGCAGGACGGGGTCGAAGGGGGCAACTGTCAGTGGCCACATGATGCTGCGGGAACCGGGGACGCGTACGAGGCGGTTGCCGGGACACAACAGGACGTCGACGTTGTGCCGCCGGGCTCTGGCCGGCATCGACATGACATCGTCAACGAGGCCGCCCATGCCGCTCGGTGCAGGGGTCGACTCGATCGTCAGGCGCGCGCCCGCCGCCTGGCGGGAGTCGGGGGCCCACGACGGGTCGGCCGTGAACAGGACGAGGCGCTCGATGGTCGGCGACCGCAGCAGCGCCGCGGACAGACATTCGCGGAAGGCGTGGCCGCCACCGCTGGTCCGTGAGGCCGCGTGGAGGCCGACGATCACGCGGTGCCACCTTCTTCTCGGGCCCGGGACCGGGCATGCTGGCTGAGCGGTCTGTCGATTTTGCTACTGATGTACCTTAAAGGCGATGACTGTGCAGTTGCGAGGTTGGCGGAGCGGGCAGGGCCGTATGGGCCGGTGGGCGCGTCAGGCCGGGAGCGCCTGCCCGAATAGATCATTCGGCAGACCCTCGTGTTCCCACCGACGACCCGGCGGCCCCACGAGTTCGACTTGGGCCGGTTGACCTGATGGAGCGGATCAGCGCCTATCTCGACGTGGTCCCTGTCGAAGTGCTCTCCGTTGGGACAGCAGCCGTCCTGCTCGCGCTGTTCAGTCTCCCCGCCCGTCGACGTATGCCGCTGTCTCTCGCCGTGACGGTGATCTGGTTGACCCTGGGGCAGCTGGAGGGGCTGGGATGGGTGGCGTCCGCAGCGAAGGCGTCGTCGCTCGTGCCCCTCTTGGTGGTGGCCGGGACCGGGGCGCTGCACCCGGGGCCTCGTCGGACGCCGTTCCGGCCTGCGTACGCGTACCCGGTCGTCGCATTGCTCGCCTGCGCCTACGTGCTGAATACGGTCGACGTGTCGATCGCGTTGGTGATCCGGCTGCAATGGCTGGCCGCGACCGTCGCCGCCCTCATGGTATTCCACACCATTGTGGACCCGCACTCACTGTTGCTCGTCGTCCGCAGCATCGCCCACGGAGCCGCTGTTTCGCTTGTCCTGCCCCTGTCGGCCCTCATCACCGACCCGGCGGCCGCAATCAGCGGGTACTACCGATTCGAGCCGTGGGGGGCCAACCCGAACGCGATCGGTCTGCTGTTCGTCCTGGCAGCTCCTTTGTGTCTCTATCTCTCGTCCGAAGAAAGCGAGCGATGGAGATGGCCGCTCCTGGGCGCCAGCGCCGCCGCGGTCGGGATGGCGGTGATCACAGCCGGTCACGGCACCATGCTCTCGCTGATCGTCGCCACTCTGCCCGCCGCGGTGACCCGCATGCGCCGCCGCGGTCTCGTGGCCACCCTGGTGATCGCCACAGCCGTGTGGTTGACCATCCAGGTGGCCCCACGCGCCGGCCTTGACCGTTACGGCACGTTGGACACTCAGAGGCTTGCGATCGCCGCAAGGTATCTCGATGCGGTGGCTGAACGGCCGGTGTTCGGTCTGCTGTTCAGCGATGGTGAGTGGGCCGTCGCCGACGACGAAATCGGGGCGCTGACCCACAATGCCTTCCTCGACTGGCTGTACCTGGGAGGCTGGTCGCTGGCTGCCCCGATGATCGCGCTGGCCGGGGCGACCGCCTGGTCGGCGACGCGGCTCTGGCGGGAGCGGAGGCGGCTGCCGTACCCGGAAGACCTCATCGGCGTTCTGATCGGCCTTGTGGCCGCCATGTACCTGCAGGCAATGCTGAACACCATCCTGTATTACCCCACGTACAGCTGGTCATTGGTTCACTTGCTGCTGTCGATGTGGTTCATCGGTACATGGAGCCTTACCCGGAGGCAACTGCTCCTTGGGGGAATCAGCCGCTGGGGGCCCGTGCCGTCCATGGGCCGGATCAGCGGCCAGGCAGCGGTCTTACCAGTACGCCGACTGACGTCACGCCCGGTGGGAGGTCGCCGATGACGGTGGCGCCCGCTCCACCGTCTTGCTGTGGTGGGCGGACGAGCCCCTGGTTCACCGTCGCGCCAGTACCCGGCCAGACGGCGCATCACCGACTCGCACGTTGCCACCTCAGCCGGTGTGCGGGCGCCCCGGAAAAGACGCTCGTCGACGCGGGGCGTGGTCCCGCTCTGCTGCGCGCCGTCGGCTGAGGCCGCAGCCCGGTCAGGCGCCCGCCAGCAGCGACGGGGCGCGTCGCGTCAGCGGTCTGGCGGGAACCCCCACCGCGGTCACCCCAGGTGGAATGTCAGAGATGACGCTGCCTCCGGCGCCGATGATCGTGCGGGCGCCGATGGAGACTTCCTGGTTGACGGTCGCGCCGGTGCCGAGCCAGACGTCATCGCCGACACGGACGCTGCCGCTCACGTTGACGCCCGGGGTGATCGTGACGTAGTCGCCGACAACGCAATCGTGGGAGACGGTCGAGTTGAGGTTGAGGTGGACGTGACGGCCGGTGGTGATGTTCGTCGTCATGCGCGCGCCGGGCGCCATCACCAGGCCGGGGCCGAGTAAGAGCCGGGAGCCGAGGCTCGCCTGGGGATGGATCGCGCAGGCCGCGCGGCGACCCCAGGCTCGCGCAGCCCGATCGACGCGCCGCCGGTGGGCGGGGAGACCGATGCCGATGAGGTAGTCGACGTCGAGCCTCGCCAGCAGGTCTGTGCCGCCCAGGACAGGCAGTGCATGGGGACCCGATGCGTCGCCGACGGGCAGCCCGTCGTCGAGGAAGCCCACGAAGTCGTGGGTATGCCGGTCCTGCTGGGCGGCCCGGATGATGTCGAGGATCTCGCGGCCGTGACCGCCGGCTCCGAGGATGACGAGCGGCCGCACGTGCGGCCTGCGGCGGTGCGACGCCGAGGTCCGTATCGGCCGTGTCGTGGTTTCGCGAGCCGTCAGGGCGCTGGTGGCGGGCAGCCGGCGGCCGGTGACGGTCGCCCACAGGTACCGCAGGTCGTCGCGGAACCGGTAGTGGACGATGTAGTCGTAGTTGATGCGGACCTTGGTCCGGTACAGCGTGTTGCGGTTGTAGGCATCGGGGTCCTGTTGCGCGGCGAGCAGTCGCTGCTCATGGCGGAAGGCGAGCGTGGCGGGACCGGTGATCCCGGGCCGCACGCTGAGGACGAGCCGTTCCGGGCCGGTGAGCCGGTCGGCGAAGCCGGCGACGTCGGGACGTGGGCCGACGAAGCTCATGTCCCCGCGCAGGATGTTGAACAGCTGCGGCAGCTCGTCGATTTTCGTCGCCCGCAATACGCGACCGAGTCGCGTGATGCGTGGGTCGCGGTCGGACGTAACAGTCGTGTCGATCCCCGGGGCGGGCCGCATGGTGCGGATCTTGTAGATGCGGAACGGCTCGCCGTCCCGGCCGATGCGCTCCTGCCAGTACACACCGGACGCGCCGGTGTCGAGGCGGGCCAGCACGGTGGCGAGCGCGGCGAGCCAGCCGACCAGGACCAGCCCGATCACGGCGCCGGCGACGTCGAACGCCCGCTTACAGAGGCGCTGACGGGACGACAGCCCGGCCACCCGGCTTGTCACCATCGGTAGCCCAGCCGCTCCAGCGGCTCTCGAAGGGTCGGCTCCAGGCGCCGCAGGGCGTCCGGGGACAGCTCCAGGCGCCATGCGCCGACGTGGCGGTCGCTGACCCCGGCGCAGGCCCCCAGCACGTCGTGCTGCTCCATGGTCGCGCCCAGGAAGCCGGTCAGGCCGCGCAGATGGCCGGCGGGGTCGGCGACGAAGTCCTCGTAGCGCAGGTGGTGCACCCGGTCGGGGTCGATGCCGGTCAGCTCCCGCTCGCTGCGCTCGACGCAGCGACGCCACTGCGCGGCGCTCGCCTCGAGCGGGTCGCCGCCGACGAGCAGCTCGGTCATCCCCGCGAAACGCGGCCCCCACGGCTCGATACGTCCCCCCTGCGAGCCGCGCCGGCGCCGGCGGTTGCGCAGGACCTCCACCGCGTGGAAGGGCGCGTCGGTCAGGGGCGTGTAGCGGGCCTTGCGGGCCGCGTAGGCCAGATCGAGCGGCGCCGTCCAGCGTCTGGCGGCCGAGGCGGTGACGTCCCTGCCGTCGCGGGTGATGACGACGAAGCGCGCCTCGGGGAGGATCCGGTCGACGAAGCCGACCCGCAGGGTGTTCGCGCACGTCTTCTCGACGAGGTAGGTCGCGCCCGTCCCGCCGGCGAGGCGGGCGAACCGGCGCCGGACGGAACGGACGACCCGCGGTGTGGCGTCGGCTCGCGAGAACTCGTCGGTCGTCCGTCCTCGGTTGCCGTGGCGCCAGACGTAAGGCAGCTCGTCGCAGGGCCACGTCGCGAAGCCGGGCAGTCTCGTCAGGGCGTCGCGCAGCATGTTCGTTCCCGACCTGGGCGCTCCGAGCACGACAACCGGCACGAATGCCTCGTCCGCGTCTGGTTGTCCGTCATCGGCTCCCGCTCTCGGGGCGGCGGCCCGTCTCACGCCGCGCCCTGACGCTGGAGGTCACCGATCAGGCGGGACCACCGGCCGAAGATCACCTTCTGCCCGAAGTGCGCCGCGGCCACGGCGCGCACGGCCTCCCGGTCGTGCGGACCTCCGGCGGCGCGCCGGTCGGCCTCGGCCAGCACGGCGCGCGCGATCCCGGCCGGATCGCCCGGCGCCACGGTGCGGCCGACGCGCTCGGCATGGACGAAGCGTGAGAGCTCGCTGTCGGGCTCGACCACGGCCAGCACCCGGCAGCCCGCCTGCAGGTACTGCATGCTCTTGCTGGGGAAGGCGACGTGGATGACCCCCGGACGCAGCGACACGATCCCCAGGTCGGCGCGGCGCATGAGCCGCGACGCCTCCGTCACGGGCCGGTGGTCCAGGAAGACCACGGTCCGGCCGACCAGCGCCCCGGCTCGTCGCTCGAGGTCCTCACGGGCCTTGCCGGCGCCCAGGAACACGAAGCGGATGTCCCTCCGGTGCGCCAGGGTCCCGGCCGCGTCGACGACGTGCTCCAGGCCCTGGAACCGGCCGAGGTTGCCGGCGAAGAGGACGACGAGCGGATCGGCGCCGTCCGGGCACGGCCCTGGGGGGACCGGCTCGCCGGTTTCCTCGGCGGGACGCGGGTCGTCGGCCTCGTGCGCCACGGGGTTGTTGATGACGTGGATGTTGCGGGCGGCCCCTCCGCGCGCCAGCAGGGTTCGCCGCATGTCCTCGGAGAGGACGACGACGGCCCGGGCCCGCTCGCAGGTGCGTCGGTCGATCCCGCGCAGAGCCCGCAGCCGCGTCCCCTCTGGCAGCAGGCCCCCCTCGACGGCGGCCTCCGGGTGGATGTCCAGGCAGTGGTAGACGTAGCCGAGCCCGCGCATGCCCGTGACCACCCGTATCGCGGCGCCCATCGCCACCGGCGGCAGCGTCGAGACGACGACGACGTCGTAGTGACCGCCCCGCACCAGGATGTGGGCCGCCACAGCGAGCAGGAACAGTCCCGCGTTCAGCACCCGGGCGACGCGGGCGCGACCGTGCTCGGGCAGCAGCGCCAAACGGTGCACGTCCACGCCATCGAGGCACTCCCGCCTCGGCGGCCGCGGCCCCCGGTAGGCGCCGTTGTAGGATGGCTGGGTCGACAGGACGCTGACGGCGTGCCCCTCGGCGCGCAGGTGCCTGCCGAGCAGGCGCAGCAGCAGCGCATACGTCGGGGCGTCCGGCCAGAAGTAGCGGTGGACCAGCAGGATGTTCACGCCCGCCCCACGGGGATGCCCACCCGCCCGGCCGGCTCGGGCCACCGCGGATCGGCGATGCCGGCCCAGCGGTTGCTCAGTCCTGCGGTGCCGACGATGAGCCTGACGACCCGCTCGGAGCAGTCGACCACCTCGTACTCCCACGGCACGGTCGATGGCGCGCCGCGGGCCATCTGCAGCCGCACCCCTTCGACGACGGTGGCCGGGTCCAGCCCGGTGAGCACGACCGAGCCCGCGTCGAGCGCCTCGGGGCGCTCCATCGACTCGCGCACGGTGACCGCCGGGAAGCCCAGGATCGCCGACTCCTCGCTGACCGAGCCGCTGTCGGACAGCACGCAGGCTGCGGCGAGCTGCAGGCGGCAGTAGTCCAGGAAGCCCAGCGGCGGCACGAAACGCACGCCCTCGGGGACGAC
>JAHWKQ010000012.1:2664-5697 GCA_019347785.1 Actinomycetota bacterium | reverse complement strand
GGCAGTAGTCCAGGAAGCCCAGCGGCGGCACGAAACGCACGCCCTCGGGGACGACAAGGGTGCGATGAGCGTCGAGCCGGGCGCGGGTGCGCGGGTGCGTTGACACCAGCACCGGGCGCCCGAACTCGGCGACGACGTCTCCCAGCCCGGCCACGATGCGGGCCAGGCGCTCGGGGTGGTCGACGTTCTCCTCTCGGTGGATGCTGGCGAGGAAGAAGCCGCCCTGGTCCAGGCCGAGACCGCCGAGCACCGGCGAGGCGAGGATCGCCTCGCGGTGGGTGTCGAGCACCTCGCGTAGCGGCGAGCCGGTGAGGTAGACACGCCGGTGCGGCAGGCCCTCGGCGAGCAGGTGCTGGCGCGCCCGCTCGGTGTAGACGAGGTTGAAGTCGGCGACGTGGTCGACGACGCGCCGGTTGACCTCCTCGGGGACGTTGCCGTCGAAGCAGCGGTTGCCCGCCTCCATGTGGTACACGGGGACGTGCAGACGCTTGGCGATCAGCGCCCCGATGGCGCTGTTGGTGTCGCCGAGCAGCAGCACGGCGTCGGGCCGCTCGGCCACGAGGACACGCTCGACCCCGACGAGGACGCCGGCGTAGACCGACGCCGGAGTGCTCGTGTCCACGGCCAGCAGGTGGTCGGGCCGGCGCAGGCGCAGGTCCCGGAAGAACACGGCCGACAGCTCGTCGTCGTGGTTCTGCCCGGTGTGGACGACCACGTGGCGGGTGTGCTCGTCCAGGCGGCGCATGACCTCGGACAGCCGCACGATCTCCGGGCGCGTGCCGAGGACGGTGACGACCTTCAACCGACCGTCGTGCACGTCGGTGCTCCTCAGACGGCCTCGGGATAGGTGTCGGCGTCGCCGGGGTCGAAGACCTCGTCGGCCCAGAACAGGGTGCGCAGCTCGCCGCTGCCCACGTTCTCGATGCTGTGGGTGTGCAGCACGGGGATGTCCACGACGGCGGGTGGCTCGCCCGAGAGCCCGTACTCGGTCGTCTCGGCGGAGCCGACCCGGCGCAGCCGGACCAGCGCCTCGCCCTGCAGGACGCAGAACTTCTCGGTCTTGCGGACGTGGTAGTGGTTGCCGCGGACGACTCCGGGCCGGGTCGTGGACAGAAAGACCTGCCCGCCGGCGTCGTGGCGGACCGCCTCGAACAGTAACCCCCGCTCGTCGGTGCGCACGGGCGGCCGGGTCGCCAGGTCGGGGTAGGGCACCGCCGCCAGGAACGTCGCCCGCAGCCTGCGCTCGAGCGTCGAGGCGGCGGCCGGCACGCGGCCACCGTCGGCGAACGCCTCGGCGTGGCCCCGTAGGGTCGCCAGGATCTCGGAGACGCGAAGGGTGTCGGTCGGGGGCAGGTCGATGCGCCGCACGCCGTCGGGGGGTTTGGCGAGCAGCTCGGCGATCCTGGCGACGAGGTCGCCGACGTAGACGAGTCCGAGCTCGCGGTCGTCGTGCAGCCGTGGTCGCCGGCCTCGTGCCAGTTGATGGCAGAAGGTCGCTACGAAGCCGTTGTGGAACGGTCGGGCGCCGGGCCCGTAGACGTTGGGGATCCGCAGGACGGTCAGCGGCGCTCCGGAGCGGGCGGACCAGTCGGCCAGCGCCTGCTCGGCGGTGCGCTTCGCGCGGCCGTACGGGGTGTCCCGTGTCGCGTGCGTCGACGAGGCGACCAGCACATGCGGTCAGTGGCCGGACCGGTGCAGGGCGGCGACCAGGTCGCGGGCCAGGCGGACGTTGACGTCGTGGACCTCGGCGGCGGCCCCGCGGTTGCGGGCCGAGAGGTGGACGAATGCGTCGTGCGTCGCGGCGACCTTCGTCAGGGTCTCGACGTCGGCGAAGGCGCCGCGGTCGACGGGAGTGACGTCCTGCGCGCCCATGCGGGCCAGCGCGAGCACCAAGTGGGAGCCGATGAAGCCGGTCGCCCCTGACACCGCGATGCCGGCGGGCAGTGACCGGCTCATCCGGCGACCCGCTGGGCGGTGACGGGCAGCTGGTCGCGGACCTCGGGCAGACAGGACAGCAGCTGCGCGACCTCATCGCGCCCCAGGCGGCGGGTGTTGTGCGAGGTGTAGTCCTCGGGCGCGTCCGGTTGCCCGCTGCCCTCGGAGAAGTACAGCCCGTAGTTGAGGTCCCGGTCGTCCATGGGAACCCGGTAGTACTGGCCGAGGTCCTCGGCCCGGACCATCTCCTCGCGGGTGGCCAGCGTCTCGTACAGCTTCTCGCCGTGGCGGATGCCGATGACCTTGTCCGGGACGCGTGTGTCGAAGATCAGCCGCAGGGCGTCGGCGAGGTCCTGGATGGTGCAGGCGGGCGCCTTGCGCACGAACAGGTCCCCGGGGACGCTGTGTGACAGCGCGTACATGACGAGGTCGATCGCGCTGCCGAGTGGCAGCAGGAACCGGGTCATCCCCGGCAGCGTGATGGTCAGTGGCTCCAGCCGGCGCAGCTGATCGACGAACAGCGGGACGACCGATCCGCGCGACCCGAGGACGTTGCCGTAGCGCACGGTCGCGACGACGGTCTGGCCCGGCTCGAGGATCCGCGCCTTGGCCTGGGCGACCTTCTCCAGCAGGCCCTTGGTCATGCCCATGGCGTTGACCGGGTAGGCCGCCTTGTCGGTGCTGAGGCAGATGACGCGCTCGGCGCCGAACCTGACGGCCGACTCGATGACGTGGTTGCCCCCCACGACGTTGGTCATGACCGCCTGCATGGGGAAGAACTCGCAGGAGGGCACCTGTTTGAGGGCGGCGGCGTGGAAGACCAGATCGACGCCGCGCATCACCGAGTCGACGCTGTCCCGGTCGCGGACGTCGCCCAGGTAGAAGCGCAGGCGCTCGTCGGGCAGGCGCCGGCGCATCGCGTCCTGCTTCCACTCGTCGCGGCTGAAGACGCGGATCTGCTCGCAGTCGCTGTCGAGCAGGCGGGCGGTGGCGGCCTGCCCGAACGAGCCCGTGCCCCCGGTGATGAGCACGGTCCTGCCCCGGAGCGCGTCAGCGCTCCCGGCTGCGCGCGTGCTCACACCGAGGGCTCCCGGCCGA
>JAHWKQ010000012.1:0-2564 GCA_019347785.1 Actinomycetota bacterium | reverse complement strand
CAGGGCGTCGGACAGGCGCAGGGAGTGGACGCAGTCGCCGCGCGGTCGCTCCGGGTCGCCGAGGTCCACCAGTCCGCGCTCGGTGTCCAGGCCGCTCAGTCGCGTCAGCCCCTGCGCTCGTTCGTCCGCGTCGACGAGCACCACCCGCCCGCCGTCCCGGGCGGCGGCCGCGGCCATGTTCAGGGCGGTGACCGTCTTGCCGTCGCCGGGCCCGGCGCTCGTGACGAGGACGCTGGACTCGCCGGACTCGGTGAGCACGAAGTGCAGGGAGGAGACGACGAAGCGGTAGGCCTCGGCCGCGACCGACATGGGGGCCGAGACGGTCGGGTGGGGAGCCTGCACGCCCGCGGCCTCGAAGTCGGGCACCTCCCCGAGCAGGGGGGCGCGCAGGACGGGCGCGGGGTCCTGGCGGTGGTCCGCGGTCAGTGTGTGCTCCGCGCGCCACCAGCTGAAGGCGCCCAGGGTGACCAGCGCGAGGACGGCGGCCAGCAGCCCGTTGCGCACGGGATTGGGCTGGACGGGGTCCTCGGGTTCCGCGGCGCGCTCGAACAGCTGCACGCCGGAGTTGTCGATGTCCTGGTCGACCAGGATCTGGCGCTCCCGCCGCTCCAGGCGCAGCAGCTCGATGACGAGCCCGTCGCGCAGGGTCCGCAGCGTCTCGTCGGCCGGCTCGGCGTCGATGCGCGCCTCCAGCGCCTCGATGCGCCCGCGCAGCTGCCGCTGGGACTGCTCGAGCTCGTCGATCGCCTCCTCGGCGTCCTGCCGCACGGCGCCGGCGGTCAGGTCCTGGTAGGCGGCGCCGACCGCGTTGGCCAGCTCGGCGGCGCGCTCGGCCCCGGGGTCCAGTGCGGTCACGACGAGCAGGTCGAGGTCGAGGGCCGGCTCGACGGTCACGCGCTCGTGCAGCTCCTCCAGGGGCAGCTCGCGCCCGGCCAACGTTCCCGCACGGAGCAGGACCTCCGAGGAGCTTGCGAACTCGGCCTGGTTGCGCACGTAGCGGGTCGGGTCCATGAAGACTGCCGACTTCTCGAAGACCCCTTCGCCGCCGGGGTCGAGCAGCAGGAGCTCGGCCCGTCCCTCGTACAGGACCGGCTGCAGCATCGACGCGCCGATGGCCACGGCCACGGCCAGGGCGGTTCCGGTGGTGACCAGCCAGCGATGGCGCCACATCGACCGGAGCAGTCCCGGGACGACGGTGGCGCCTGCGTGGAGCCCAGGTCCGTGTTCGGCGGTGTGGGGGGGCAGCGGTTGCATCGGCGCCTTCTCAATGGGCAAAAAGACCTTACCGGACAGATCATAACCAACAGGGCAAGAGGGTTGGTCGTCCGGCAACCCGCCGCGAGGATGGGGCAGGGGTCAGGGCAGCAGCACCGCCACGGCGATGTTGTCGCCGGCCCCGGCCTCACCCGCGGCGGCGACGAGCCGGCGGGCGCAGTCGGTGGGGTCCCCATCCGCCCGTGTGACGTCCCCGACCCGCGACGCCCACTGACGCCCGAGGAAGCCCGACAGGCCGTCGGAGCAGATCACCAGCGCGTCCCCGCCGTGCAGCGGCGCGCGGACGACGCGGGGCATGCCGGCGCCGGGTTCGAGGAATCGTCCCGAGCCGCCCAGGGGAAGGGCCCGGCGCCGGGTGACCCGGAGCGCGGCGGTGTCACCGAGCGTGGCGTGGCGGACGGAGCGGGGGCCCACGTGCGCGAGGGTGAGGGCCGTGCGGCTGCCGGCCCGTGCGCCGTCCCGGTACGCCACGGCGTCCGCGACCGCCCGCTCGGCGTCGGCGAAGAGGGAGGCGACCGCCCCGGCCGGCTCGTGTGGAGGCCGCCGCAGCAAGGGCCGGGCCGCCGACGCCACGGCGGCCGTGGCGGCGCGTGCGGCGTCGAAGCCCGAGTGCCCGTCGGCCACCCCGAGCAGATGGCCGCCGGGACCCGCCACGGCCAGCACCGCGTCCTCGTTGGGGTCCACGGCGCGTCCGCGCTTGGGGTAGCGGCCCCGCGACAGGGCGATGGCGCACCTGCCGTCGAGGCGGGACGCGACGATGGGGCCGAGTTCGCGGTGGTCGTCGCCCCACAGGGCGACCAGGTGCACGTCGTCCAACATGTCCAGGCTCTGCAGGCGGAAGTTTATTGGTACTTTACCCGGTATGCCTGCTTTGCTGAAGCGAGCGGCGACCATGCGGTCGCTGGGTGTCGCCCTGCTGCTGGCCGGTGTGGCCGTCGCCGTCTACCAGGGGTGGCTGTACTGGGGGACGGGCCTGTCCGCGGACCGGGCCAACGCCGACCTGCGACGGCGCGTGATCGAGCGCATCGACGACCGGGAGCGTCACCCCCAGCGGCCGGTCCCCAGACCGGTCGCCGCCCGGCGCCCGCTCGCCGCGTCCCCGCCGGCCGGCGCGATGGCCATCCTGCGCATCCCGGCCATCGGGGTGAACCACGCCGTCGTGGAGGGCACCGACAGCGCCGATCTCAACCGCGGGCCGGGGCACTACACGACCACGGCGTACCCCTGGCAGGACCGGGGGCGGGTCGGCATCGCCGGGCACCGGACCACGTACGGCGCCCCCTTCTGGT
>JAHWKQ010000011.1 GCA_019347785.1 Actinomycetota bacterium | reverse complement strand
ATCGGCCCCGACACGCTGCTGCCGACGTGGGACGGCACCCCACCCGACTACGACCTGGCCGTGGCCATCCTGCTCACCATCGACGAGGCACCCGCCGTGCCGCCCCCGCAGTCCCTCCCCGCGGCCACCTGACCGGGGCGGGCGGTCAGACCCCCGCCAGAGCCAGGGCCGTGTCGACCGCCTCTTCCGGGCCCGCGACCGCGCTGATCCCTTCGTCGCGCCGGCCCCGGCGGGCCAGCTCCCAGGTGCCAAGGCCCACGACCGGCCGGCCGAGCTTGAGCGCGAAGCCGACCTCCGACAGCGTCCCGTAGCCGCCGCCCACCGCCACCACCGCGTCGGCGGTCCGCACGACGACGGTGTTGCGCGCCTCACCCAGGCCGGTCGCGACGACCACGTCGACGAAGGGGTTGGCCGCCGACCGGTCGGAGCCCGGCAGGACGCCCACGGTCGTGCCGCCGGCCCCCCGCGCGCCCCTGCAGGCCGCGGCCATCACCCCGCCCAGGCCGCCGCAGACGAGTACGGCGCCACGGGCGGCGAGCCGCGCACCGACGCGCTCGGCGATCGCCTCCATCTCCGGGTCCGCCTCGCCGGAGCCCACCACGGCCACGACGGGCGGGCGCTCGCCGCGGACGCCCACCACGCTCAGCCGGCCCTCCGGCGCTCCTCCCGGCGCCGGCGGATCTGATCGGCGATGTCCTGGCGGACCTGCTCGGGGGTGGGCGCGGTCCCGCCCAGATGCGCCGGCAGCCACCAGCGGTCACCGGGTCCCGACGGCCGCTGCGGGTACTCCTCCGCCGCCGCACCGACCAGCGCGCCGATGGCGGCCATCAGCCGGTCGGTCACCACTGAGGGGGGCTCGGACGCCTCGTAGGAGACCGGCTCGCCGAAGCGGACCGTGATGGCCACGCCGCGCTGCAGGTTGCGCGGGCGGCCCTTGGTCAACAGCCGCTGGCTGCCCCAGACGGCGCCGGGGACGAGCGGCGCGCCGGCGGCCATGGCCATGCGGGCCGCGCCCGTCTTGCCCGCCATGGGCACGAACGACGGGCTGATCGTCGACTCCGGGAACATGCCGATCACCTCGCCGGCGCGCAGCGCGTCGGCCGCGGCCTGGATGGCGGCGGTGGGGCGCCCGCGCCGGTCGACGGGGATGTGGCCCATCCCGCGCATCAGCGGCCCGGCGACCCGGTGGTCGAACACCTCCTTCTTGGCCAGGAAGCGCACCAGCCGCCCCGCCGGGTGGGCCCCGTAGCCGACGAAGACGAAGTCCAGGTAGCCGACGTGGTTCGTCGCGATGACCGCCGGTCCGGCGGAGGGGATGTGCCCCGTGCCCTCCGCATGCACCCGCCAGCCCATCGCCTTGAACATCGCCAGGACGAGGCCGACGACCGGTGTGTAGACGGGCTCCAACCCAGCTGTCCTGCCGTCGCTGCTCCAGGGCGGGCGGAGACTACCCCCTGCTGCGCGCCTCCCGGCGCGCCGCGCGGGCCTCCCGCTGCTCCACGAACCTGCTGGCCTTGCGGTCCAGCCCGTCCAGGAAGTCCGCGAGCCTGTGCCGCGCCTGCTCGGCGTCGGCATCCAGCCCCTCGCGCTCGAACACCCGCCAATGGCGCAGCAGCGGCCACACGACCTCGTCGTGGTGGATGCGCAGGTCGTAGATGCCGGCCTGGGCGATCGTGAACGCCTTGCGGGTGAAGCCGGGGATGCCCGCACCGGGCATCTGGAAGTCGATCACCTGGCGGGCGACCGCCCGCGTGGCGTCGGACGGGGCCACCTCGAAGCCCGCGTTGAGCATGTCCCGGTAGAAGATCATGTGCAGGTTCTCGTCGGCCGAGATGCGCCGGAGGATCCGGTCGCAGACCGGCTCCCCCGTGTAGCGGCCGGTGTTGCGGTGCGAGATGCGCGTGGCCAGCTCCTGGAAGGAGACGTACGCCATGCCGTCCAGCGCCGTGTCGGCGTCGCTGTCGTAGCCCTGCTCGTTCTGCTGCATGCGGCCCCGCTCGAGCTGCACCGGATCGACGTTGCGGGTGATCGTCAGGTAGTCGCGCAGGACGATCGAGTGACGGCCCTCCTCGGCGGTCCAGCGGTTGGCCCACGTCCCCCAGGCGCCGTCGCCGCCGAACAGACGGAAGACCGCGCGGTGATAGCCCGGAAGGTTGTCCTCGGTGAGCAGATTGACCTCGAGCGCCGTCTGGGCGGTCTGGGAGACGCTCGGCTGGTCAGGGGTCCATGGTTCGATATCGAAGTCGCGGCCCTGGCTCCACGGCACGTACTCGTGCGGGAACCACTCCTTGGCGGTCCTGAGATGGCGGTTGAGGTACTCCTCGGCCTTGGGCTCGAGCTCGGACAGGATTTCGTAGTCGGAGTGCTGCACGTGATCGCTTTCTGGAAAACGCTCGACCTCGTTCGCCCCCGAAGGCTATCTACCTACCCGTAGGTAGTCAACGTGGCCCGGAGGCTCCGGCGCCGGTCGCCCCCCCAGCGCGTAGTCTGCGGGCATGGACGCCGTCGCCCGGTTCCCCGGGACCCGCGAGCAGCTGCTGGTCGCCGCGCGGGAGCGCTTCGCGGCCCACGGCTTCGCCGGCACCAGCCTGTCGGACATCGCCCACGACGTCGGCATTCGCCGCCCGAGCCTGCTGCACCACTTCCCCTCGAAGGAGGCGCTGTACCGGGCGGTCCTGCTCGACGAGTTCACCGACTGGATCAGCTTGGTCGACCAGGCCAAGAGGGGCCCCCGCGAGGGCTGGCCGCGGGCCGAGGCCATCCTGCTCGCGACCTTCACCTTCTTCGAGGAGCACTCCGCACTCGTGCGCATCTTCCGCTGGGAGGCGCTGGAGGGAGGGCCGATCCTCCGTGAGGAGCTGGCCCAGGTGCTGCATCCGCTGTTCGAGCGGGCCGTGGCCTTCCTGGAGCGGGAGATGGACGCCGGCCGTCTGCAGCGCCACGACGCGCGCAACCTGGTACTGACCGGCTACGGGGCGATCCTGTCGTACTTCTCGGACGCGCCGCTCATCACGGCCCTGGTCGAGGAGGACCCGCTGGGCCCCGCCGAGCTGCGGCGCCGCCGGCGTCACGTGATCGACTTCTTCCGTGAGGCGCTCGTCCCCTAGCAGCGTAACACCCGGGAGACATCGGGCACGTAGTCTCGCCGCCCATGGAGGCCATGCTGCGCTGCTCGGTGCCCGACCGCCCCGGCGCCCTGGCGGCGCTGGCGGGAGCCGTCGCCGACGCCGGTGGGGACATCGAGGCCATCGACGTCGTCGAGGTGTCCGGGGGCCGCGCCCTGGACGACCTGTTCGTCGTCGTCGGGACGCCCGGGGGCCTGCGGTCGCTCGTCGATGGCCTCGAGTCGCTCGACGAGGTGGAGGTGGTCCACACGGGCCCGTCCCGTGGCCACCCGGCCGACGCCGTGACGCGCCTGGCGATGGGCCTGGAGGCCCTGCTGAGCGGTGCGATGGACGCCGAGCACGGCCTGACCGCCCTGGTCGGCGGCCTGCTGCACGCGTCCGAGGCCCGCTTCCGCGCGCCCGACGCGGCGCCCGGCGAGGACCCCCGCACGCTCGTGATACCCGCCGGGGGGCGGGTCATGGTCGTCCGCCGGGACTACCGCTTCACCCGCACCGAGCGCCTGCGGGCCGAGGCCGTCGCGCGGCTGGGCGCCGAGGTCTCCCGGCGCCGTCCCGCGGCGGGGCGTCCCGCGTGACGTCCGGCGCATCGCGGGCGTCCCGGCCCACCCCGGCTAGACGAAGGCGAGCAGGCGCGTCGGCCGCTCGGCGCAGTCCCCCACGAAGCGCAGGAAGCCGGCCGCCTCCGCGCCGTCGCACAGCCGGTGGTCGAACGTGAGCGACAGCTGCATGACCCGCCTGGCCTGGACGGCGCCGTCGTGGACCCACGGTCGCGGCACCGCCCGGCCGACCCCCAGGATCGCCGCCTCCGGGTGGTTCACGATGGGGCTGCCCCCGTCGACGCCCAGGGACCCGTAGTTCGAGATTGTGAACGTGCCGCCGCGCAGCTGCTCGGGAGTGACGCTGCCGTCACGTGCCGCGGCCACCAGCCGCCGCAGCTCGGCGGCGATCTCCGACAGCGTGCGGCGGTGCGCGTCGCGCAGCACCGGGACGACGAGGCCCCGGTCGGTCTGCGCGGCCACGCCCAGGTGGACCTGGCGCAGCCGGTGGATCTCGCCCCGGTCGACGTCGATCCGCGCGTTGAGGTCGGGGAAGCGCCGCAGGCCCGCGACACAGGCCCGCAGCAACAGGGCCAGGGGCCCGATGTCCACGCCCTCCTCGTCCGCCCTCAGCTGACCGGACAGATCCCACAGCTGGGTGGCGTCCACATCCAACCAGGTCGTGGCGGCGGGGATCTCCCGGTGGGCCGTGGTCATCTTGTCCGCGACCGCCCTGCGCACCCCGCGCAGCGGCACCACCTCGACCCCGGCCTCGGGCCCGGCGGCCGCCACCTGGTCCCCCGACGCCTGGTCGGCGGCCGAGCGCACGTCGTCGCGGGTGATGACGCCGCCCCGGCCGGTGCCGCGCACGGCCGAGAGCGCGACGCCGAGGTCCTTGGCCAGCTTGCGGACCGGCGGTGTGGCCAGCGGCCGCTCGACGTGGTCCGCGGTGGGCGCCGCGACCCTCCTCCCGCCCCTCGGGCGGCGGCGCGCGGCCTGCCCGGTGCCGTACCCGACGAGCACGCTGCCCGACGCGTCAGCGTCGTCCTCCCCGCCGGCGGACGGCTCGGGGACCATGTCGCTGACCTGCTCGCCGCCCGGCCGCCCCACCTGGTCGCCCGGCGGAGCGGTGTGGTCCCCGGGCGCGGCGTCGACCCGGACCGTCAGCAGGGGCGCGCCGACGCGCACCTCCTCACCGACCTCGGCGTGCAGCGTGGCGACCGTGCCGGCGAACGGGCACGGCACCTCGACGAGCGCCTTGGCCGTCTCGACCTCGGCCACGGGCTGGTCGACCTCGACCCGGTCGCCGGGGTCGACCAGCCAGGCCGCGAGCTCTGCCTCGGTCAGCCCCTCGCCGAGGTCCGGCAGCAGGAACTCCCTGGTGGCCGCCATCGGCTAGTACTCCAGGGACTGCTCGACCGCGTCGAGGACGCGGTCCACGTCGGGCAGGTGGTAGTGCTCCAGCTTGGCGGGTGGATAGGGGATGTCGTACGCGCCCACCCGCAACACGGGCGCCTCCAGGTGGTAGAAGGCGCGCTCGCCGACGCGGGCGGCGACCTCCGCGCCGAAGCCGGCGAAGACCTGCGCCTCGTGGACGACCAGGGCACGGCCGGTGCGGGCCACGCTGTCGACGACCGTGTCGGTGTCAAGCGGCACGAGCGTGCGCAGGTCCACGACCTCCAGGTCCCAGCCCTCCTGCTGGGCGGCCTCCGCGGCCTCCAGGCAGGTGCGGACCATCGACCCGTACGTGACCAGCGTCGCCGTCCGGCCGGGGCGACGGACGAGCGCACGGCCGATCGGAGCCGTCTCGATCGGGAGGTCGAGGTCCTCCTTCGCCCAGTAGCGCCGCTTGGGCTCCAGGAAGACGACCGGGTCGGCGGACTCGATCGCCCGGCGCAGCAGGGCGTACGCGTCACCGGGGACGCCCGGGGCGACGATCCTCAGCCCGGCCGTGGACGTGAAGTAGGACTCGGGGCTCTCGGAGTGGTGCTCGACCGCGCCGATGCCCCCGCCGCAGGGGATGCGCACGACGACCGGCAGCGTGACCGTGCCACGGGACCGGTTGCGCATCTTGGCCAGGTGGCTGGTGATCTGCTCGAAGGCGGGGTAGGTGAAGCCGTCGAACTGCATCTCCACGACCGGCCGGTAGCCGTACATGGCCATGCCGATCGCCGTGCCGACGATGCCGGACTCGGCCAGCGGCGTGTCGAAACAGCGCGTCGCGCCGAACCGCTCCTGCAGCTTGTCGGTGATGCGGAACACGCCGCCGAGCATGCCGACGTCCTCGCCGTACACGACGACCCGGTCGTCGGCCTCCATCGCGTCGTGCAGCGCGGTGTTCAGCGCCTGGGCCATCGTGACCGCCATCAGCGTGCCCCCCTCGCCACGACGCGGGCGGGCCGGCGCGCCCTCACGCCTCCCCCGCCCCGTCGAGCTCCCGGCGCAGCTGCCGGCGCTGCTCGTCGTAGTGGGGGCCCGGCTCGACGTACACGTGCTCGAACAGCTCCAGCGGGTCACCGTGCGGCGCGTCGTAGATCTCGCCACGCACCCGCGCGACGAGCTCGCGCGCCTCCTGCTCCACCTCCTCGCTCAGCGCGTCGTCGAGCAGCCCCTCGCGCCGCAGGAAGGTCTCGTAGCGCGCGATGGGGTCCTTGGCCCGCCACTCGCCCAGCTCGGTCTCGGTGCGGTAGCGGCTCGGGTCGTCCGCCGTGGTGTGGGCCTCCATCCGGTAGGTGACAGCCTCGACCAGGCTGGGGCCTCCGCCACGGCGGGCGCGATCGACGGCCCGCCGGGCCACCGCGTAGGTGGCCAGCACGTCGTTGCCGTCGCAGCGGTAGCCGGGCATGCCGTAGCCGACCGCCTTGTGGGCGATGGTCGGCGCCCGTGTCTGCAGCGACAGCGGGACGCTGATCGCGTACTGGTTGTTCTGCACCCAGAAGACACAGGGCGCGTCGAACACGGCCGCGAAGTTCAGCGCCTCGTGGGTGTCGCCCTCGCTCGTGGCGCCGTCCCCGAAGAAGCTCATGGCGACCAGGCCCGCGCCGTCGAGCTTCGCGGCCATGGCGAACCCGGCCGCGTGCAGGGCCTGGGTGCCGATCGGGATGGACAGCAGCGCGAAGTTGGCGTCGTAGGGGTCGTGGCCGGCCAGCCACGTGCCGCGGAACATGTGCAGGATGGCCGCGGGGTCGATCCCGCGCACGAGCGCGGCGCCCATCTCCCGGTAGGACGGGAAGACCCAGTCGGGGTCACCCAGGGCGTACGCCGGCCCGACCTGGGCCGCCTCCTGGCCGAGCAGTGACGCGTAGACACCGAGCTGGCCCTGACGCTGCAGGTTGATCGCCTGGCGGTCGACGCGCCTGGCGAGCACCATGAAGCGGTACAGCGCGACGAGGTCGGCGTCCTTGAGGTCCAGCGGGAAGGCGTCCGCCTCGTGCAGGCCCCCCTCGTCATCGAGCAGCCGCACCGGCGCGTCCGGCGGCAACAGCGCCCGCGGGTCCCCGGCGACGGCTCCGGCGGTCGTCATGCGCGATGCTCCCTCTACGAGGCGCCGGTGGGGTCGCCGCCGACGCGGTGGGGTGCAGCGTTCCCGGCGGTGGGCTGGACCGCCGACCGTCGAGCGGGCGCCGGGTCGCGGCGCAGCCGGACGAAGGTGGGCACCGAGCGTAGTCCAGGGGGCCGGGGCGGTCCAGGCCCCCCGGGGCGGCGGGGCGGCGGTCGGGGCAGGATGGGGGCCATGCCCGCCGCCCCGCCCGCCCTGCTGCTGATCGCCCACGGCACCCGCGAGCCGCGAGGCGCCCACGAGATGGACGAGCTCGTGGCCGTCCTGCGCGCCCGGCATGCCGGCGCCGTGAGCCACGCCTGGATCGAGGATTTCGCCGAGCCGGACGTGGCCACGGCGATGTCCGCGCTGGTGGCCGGCGGCGCGGACCACGTCGTCAGCGTCCCCCTGTTGAACTTCGCGGCCGGCCACGCCAAGACCGACATCCCCGAGCGCCTCGCGGCGGTCCGCTCCCGCCGGCCCCGCCTCACCGTCTCGCACGCGAGGGTGCTGGGGCTGCATCCCGCCCTGTTCGCCCTCGCCCGCCGGCGCGTGGACGAGGTCAGCGCACCGGAGGGCCGGGCAGGGGAGGCGCTGGTGGTCGTCGCGTCGGGCTCCAGTGACCCGGACGCCAACTCGCAGCTGGCCGGGGCCGCGCGCTTCCTGGCCGAGGGAACCGGTCACCGACGCGTCGAGTACGCCTTCGCGGGCGTCACCTGGCCGCACGTGGACGAGACGCTGCGGCGCCTGGCCGGCGAGGGCACCGAGCGGGTCGTGCTGTTCAGCTGGTCGCTGCTGGCCGGCCGGCTCGAGCAGCGGGTCCTGCGGATCGCGGGGCGGGTGGCGCGTGAGACTGGCCTGGCCGTCATCGACGCCGGTCGCTTCGGGCCGGACCCGCTCGTCGCGGACGCCGTCCTGGACCGCTGCCACGAGGCCCTGCACGGCGACCCCCGCGCCAACTGCGACCTGTGCGCCTTCCGGGTGCCCCTGCCGGGGTTGGAGGACCGGGTGGGCGCAGCGTCCCCCGGCGGGACGGGCGAGCGGGCGGGGGCCGCCGACGCCTCGGGCGTGTATCACGGGGCGACCCGGTCCGACCCCTCGCCGCGCCGACGCGCGGGGCCTAGCGCCCGACGAGCCCGGTCTCGGTCATGAACCGGGCGGCGACCGCTCCCGGTGGGTGACCTTTAATCTCAACTTGAGCGTTGAGGGCAACCACCGTGTCCGTGGTCAGCAGCGGGCTGAGGGCGTCGGACAGGGCGCCGAACTCCCGCGCGTACGCGTCGTAGGTGGCTTCCCTCACCGTCAACGAAAGGTTGGATGGACCGAAGAAGTGCCGGTCGTCGTCGAGAACCGTCAGCCGCCGGGTCCGGATCCGCGGGTCCGTGGTCACCACCTGGCCCAGGTGACAGCCGCCCGAGGCGGTGGCCTCGTAGATGGCCCCCGGCTCCATCTCGCGAACGCGGGCGCCACGGAAGCGGAAGCCGTACCGGCGCTCCAGGCCGCGCAGCCCCTCACCCGGCCTCGCCGTGGCACGCAGGCACACGATCAGGTCATCCCGGGGCAGCCGGGCCAGCTCGGACAGTGTGCGGGCCCCGAAGCGCCCGGCCGCCCGGGGACCGAACGCGAGCGTGCGTATGCGCTGGGCCGACGCCGGCTCCAGCCAACGGATCCCGTGTCGGCGAAGGTCCGCCTGCCGGACGGCGCGGTACTGGCCCTGCTCGTCGCGGACCGGCCGGCCGTGGCCCAGGTGGCGGTCCCAGACCGTACCGGTGTACTGCCAGGCGACGTCAACACGGCCCGACTCCAGGCGGCCGCGGACTCCGTCGCGCCCCTCGAGCCCCGCGCGGTGGACCACCCGCGCGCCGGCGACCCGCAGCACCCGCACGGCCAGCGCTCCCAGCGTGCGCTGGCCGGCCCCCCGGCCCGAGCCCACGACCAGACGCGCGCCGCGAAGGTCGATTCGCTCGGCCACGGGCTCGCGTGCGGCCGTGGGGGCGGCGCAGCCGGCGGCCAGCGCGAGCACGGCGAGCAGGACCGGCAGCGGCCGGCTCATACGGGGGTGGACGATCCCATGTCGGCCGACGATCCGTCATGGGGCGCCGCCGGTGTCCCGAGCGCGCCCGGTCCGGCTCCCAACGGGGGCGGCTCGGGTGGGATCATGCCGAGGCGCCGCGACAGCTCGTCGGCGACGGCCACCACGCGCGCGGCCGCGGCGCCTCGGCGACCGCTGAGCCGATACCGGGGCGCCGACACGTCCACGGCGGCGGCGACGCGGCCGCGGAAGTCGCGGACGGGGGCCGCCACCGCCAGCAGTCCCTCCTCGTACTCCTCGTCGGCCACGGCGTATCCGTGGGCCCGTGCGGCCAGGATGCGCTCGTGCACCTCGTCGAGGTCGCGCGGGGCGTTCGGCCCGGCATCCTCGAGGGACTGCGCACCGAGCAGGTCGGTCAGCTCCGACCGCGAGCAGTCGATGAGCAGGGCCCGGCCGGCCGCGGTGCACCAGACCGGCGCCAGACGACCCGCCCAGCCCACCGTCTGCACCGCGCGGATGGGCGCCTCCGAGTGCAGGGCGAGGGCCTCGGGGCCGTGCAGCACCGACAGGTGCGTGCGCTCGCCGAGCTCACCGGTCAGGCGGCGCAGCAGGGGCGGCGCCCCGGCCAGCAACCGTGGGTCGCCGGCCCGTGCGGCGAGCGCGAACAACCGCCACCCGAGGCGGTAGGCGCGTGTCGCCGGGTCCCGCTCCACGAGCCCACCCTCGGCCAGGGTCCGCAGGGTCCGCGAGACGAGGCTCTTCTCGAAGGCGGCCCGCTCGGCGATCTGGACGACGCCCAGGCCGCCGACCCGGACAGCCTCCTCGGAGGCCAGCACACCCAGCAGCGCCAGGCCCCGCCGCAACGTGCTGTCCTCCACGCCTGCCACAGAGTGAGCCTACGCCGTTGATGCCATAACAGCAAGCCGATGTGCGATATCGACATCCACGGGCACGGTGGGACATCCACCGTATGGGTGCGCCTCAGTATGGCCTCTACATTCCACCGATGCCATACGGGTCGTCGCCCTGGTGGCGGGACGAGGTGCGGGCCGCCCTGGCCGGCGTCCTCGTCGCCCGCACCGCGGTCAACGCGGGAATCCGCGTCGTGTACCCGTTCCTGCCCGAGATCGCGCGGGGACTGGGCGTGTCGCTGGGAGCGATCGCGCTGCTCGTGGCGCTGCGCTCGGTGGTCGGCATGGGCGGGCCCGCGGTGGCTCGCCTGGCCGAGCGGACCGGGCGCCGGGCCCTGATGCTCGCAGCGGCCCTCGTCGCGGCCACCGGTTGCCTGCTCATCGCGGGGGCGTCGTCGCTGGCGGCGGCCGCGGCCGGCTTCGCGCTCTCCGGGGCGGCCAAGCCGCTGTTCGACGTCCCGATGCAGGCCTGGTTCGGCGACCGGGTGCCGTACGGGCGGCGGGGCCGGGTGCTCGGGGTCACCGAGCTGACCTGGGCGCTGTCGCTGCTGACGACGGTGCCGGTGGCCGGCGTGCTCATCGCGGCGACCAGCTGGCGCGCGCCGTTCGTGCTCGTCGCGGCGCTCGCCGTCGCGGGGGCGGTGGCGGTCGGCGGGCTGATCCACCCCGACCGCCCGCGCATGCGGGCGCGCCGCCGGCTGCGGCTGACCGGCCAGCACCGGGTGATGCTGGGGGCGGTGCTGTCGTTCAGCATGGCGTCGGAGCTGCTGTTCGTGGTGTACGGCGCCTGGCTGGAGGGCGCCTTCGGCCTGGGCGTCACCGCCATCGGGGTGTTCACGTTCGTCGTGGGGGCCTCCGAGCTGGCCGGGGAGGCCGGCGTCGCGGCCGTCGCCGACCGGCTGGGGCTGCGGCGGTCGATCCTGGCCGGGCTGTTCGTGTCGGCTGCGGCGTACGCGTCGCTGGGGGCCGTCGGCACCTCGCTGGCCGTCGCGGTCGCCGTCGTGGTCGTGTGGTTCGTCTCCTTCGAGGTGACGATCGTGGCCAGCGTGCCGCTTGTGAGCGAGCTGGCGGCCCACTCGCGCGACCGGCTGCTGGGCCTCATGGTGGCCACGATCGCCGCCGGCCGGGCGCTGGCCGCTCCCTTCGCGCCCGTGGTCTACGCGGCCGGAGGCGTCGGGGCGACGGGGCTCGTCTCCGCCGGGCTGGCGCTCGTGGCCGCCGCGCTCGTGCACCGGGTGCGGTCGCCACTGCCGACGCCGGGTGGATGAACCCCTCAGTCGACCCAGTGGCGGGTCAGCACGCACCAGAAGGCCAGCCCCGCCCAGGGCCCGTACCGGCGGAACCGCCGGCGGATCCCGGCGTCGTCGGCGGCCCGCCCACTGACCCTGGCGTAGGTGGGCCGTGTCCACGAGTCGAGCACGAAGTGCCCGTAGCGGCCCAACAGCAACAGCATGTGGGCGGCGGCGTACGGACCCACGCCCGCCAGCGTCCGCAGGCGGGCCTCCAGCTGCTCGTCGGGGAGCTCGTCGGGCCCGGCCCGGGCCCAGGCCTCCAGGTCGACGCGACCCGCGGCCACGTCGCCGGCCAGCGAGAGCAGGTAGCGCCCGCGGTAGCCGGCCCGCGCCACGTCGGCGTAGAAGGACGGTCCCGCGGCGAGCATCGCCGCGGGCGTGGGGAAGGCGCGCGCCGGCGGGCGGTCCGCGCCGCCGACGGCCGGCTCGCCCAGGTGGGAGACGATGGCGCTGACCATCCGCACCGTCGCCGACCAGGCGCAGTTGGTCGTGCAGATCGTCTTGACCACGTCCTCGAACACCGTCGGGCTGCGCACGAGCCGGCCCGCGCCGGCCGTGACCCAGGCCAGCTGGGGGTCGCCCGCCGCCCGCTCGTAGAAGCCCGACAGGTCCTCGTCCAGCCGCAGCACCCGGCCCACGTCCGCCAGGACCCGGTCACCCGACGGCGCCACCCGCGCCCAGCCGGGCGCGTCCTCGGCCACCTCCACGGTGACCGGCGGGCCGGGGTCGGCGGTGGTGACCAGCCGCAGCGAGCGGCTGTCGGCGGCGGGCACGAACGGCGGCAGCGCCGCCAGCCCGTGCGAGTGGATCGTCCGGCGCAGGTCGACCGGCTCGCCCCCGCCGCCGACCAGCCGCAGCAGCACCGGCGCCCCCGCGCCCGCCCCGCTCACCGACCGGCGGCCACCCGCTCGCGCGCCCATGCGCGCCAGCTGTCGGGCAGCTGGGGCGCGTCGAGCAGCCGGGCGGCCAGCCCGGGCTCGCGATGGAAGGCGCGGTGGACCAGCCCCACGGTGACGCCGTGCGCGGGGCGCCACGTGACCACGACACGGTCGCCGGCGGCGACGTCTCCGGACTCGACGACGCGCAGGTAGGCGCCGGGGCGCCCGGCGCGGGCGAAGCGGCGCGCCAGCCCCGGGTCACCGTGGCGCAGGCCCAGCTTGGCGCAGGGGATGCGCGGGCCGGCGACCTCCAGCAGGGCCTCCCCCACCCGCCACCGATCCCCGACCGTCGCGCCGGCGGGGTCGACCCCCGCCAGGGTCAGGTTCTCCCCGAACGCCCCGGGGGCAAGGGCCCGTCCCAGCTGCGGTTGCCACCAGTCGAGGTCGGCGCGGGCATAGGCGTACACCGCCTTGTCCGGGCCGCCGTGGACGCGGGTGTCGGCCTGCTCGTCGCCCTCGACGCCGTCGTGGCCGACCCACACCCGGCCGCGAACAGGCGCCTTGAGGATCGCGGTCCGCCACCGCCGCCCCGCCCACTCCACGTCACGGGCCGCGCCGACGTTGACCGCGAGGACGCCGCCGCGGCCGTCCGGCCCGGCCGCCGTCAATACCCCAGGCGCGGGTCGACGGGCCCGACGAGCTCCCGGCCCTCGGCGAAGCGGGCCACGTTCTCCGCGATGCGCCTGGACAACAGCGGCTGGGCCATGTCGTCGGTGTTGGCCGTGTGCGGCGTGATGAGGCAGTTGGGCAGGGACCACAGCGGGTGGCCGTCGGGCAGCGGCTCGGGGTCGGTCACGTCCAGCGCCGCGCCCCCGATGACGTCCTCGCGGAGCGCGTTGACGAGGTCGCCAGTGGCCACGTGCTCACCGCGGGCGACGTTGACCAGCCAGGCGTGCGGCTCCATCAGCTCGAACTCGATGTCGGTCATGAGGCCGCGGGTCTCGGGGGTCAGCGCGAGGGCGAGCACGATCGCGTCGGCGCCCCGCAGCGCCTCGTAGCGCTCCTCGAAGCTCAGGACGCGGTCGGCGCCGTGCATATCCCCGGGATGCCGGCGGACGACGGTGACGCGACAGCCGAAGGGCCGCAGCAGGCCCAGCAGCTCGCGGGCGATGCCCCCGCCCCCGAAGACCGTGACGCGGCCGCCGACCAGGCTGATCCCGGCCTGGTCGGTCCAGGTCCCGGCGGTGGCGAACCGCTTGATCTCCCGCAGCCCGGCCAGCGCGAGCGCCAGCGCGTGCTCGGCGACCGGCTGCGCGTACACGCCCTTGCCGGACGTCCACGTACGCCGCCCGTCGAAGACGCCTGCGGCGGCGAACGGCTCGACGCCGGCCCAGGGCAGCTGCACCCAGCGCAGCTGGGGGGCCGCCGCGACGGCCTCGCGCAGGCCGTCGGGGTCCCGGGCCGCGGTCCACACGAGCGCCTGCGCGTCCGGCAGATCGACCAGGCGCCCGCCCCCGTCCACCACGGCGTGGCGGATCCAGTCGCGGCTGTCCTGCGGCGCCACGGCGACCAGCGGGGGACCGGAGGTCACGTCAGGTCCACCCTGCGCGCGTCCGTCGCCCCGACCAGCCCGGCGATCTCGGTGACCACCGGCGCGGGGACGGCTGAGTCGACGGCGAGCGCCATGACCGCCTCTCCGCCGGCCGCCTGACGGGCGACCTGCATGGCGGCGATGTTCACCGCGGCCTCCCCCAGCCTCGTGCCGATGGCGCCAACGATGCCAGGCCGGTCGACGTAGCGGAAGAACAGCATGTGGGCGCTGGGCTCCATGTCCAGGTCGAAGCCCCACACCTCCACCAGGCGCTCGCGGTCGCGCGGGCCGACGAGCGTGCCGGCCACGCGCACGTCGCCGGCGCACAGGCGCACCAGCGACACGAAGTCGCGCGACTCCCGCGAGGCCAGCGTCGAGACCTTCAGGCCCCGCTCCTCGGCCAGCAGTGGGGCGTTGACGAAGGTGACCGGCTCGTGCACCACGTCGGTGAGCAGGCCCTTGACCGCCGACAGCGTGAGAGCCTGCGTGTCCTCCTCGGCGATGCGGCCGTGGTACTCGACGGTCAGCTCGCTGGCCGGCCCGCCCCGTGCGTGCAGCGACGTGAACACGCGGCCCAGCCTCTCGGCAAGCGACATGAAGGGCCGCACGGCCTCCGGAATGCTCCCGCCGACCTGCAGGGTGACGGCCGAGGGCACGAACTCGCCGCGCAGCGCCGCGACGACAGCCTCGGCCACCATCCTCCCGGCCTTGTCCTGCGCCTCGGCCGTGGAGGCGCCCAGGTGCGGCGTGACGACGACGTTACCGAGCTCGAACAGCGGCGAGCGGGTCACCGGCTCGACGGAGTAGACGTCCAAGCCGGCGCCGGCGATGCGGCCGCGGGTCAGCGCCGCCATGAGCGCCTCCTCGTCGACGATTCCGCCCCGCGCGGTGTTGACGATCCGCGCGCCGGGCTTCATGGCCCCGAGCTCGGCCTCGCCGACGATGCCGACTGTCTCGGCCGTCTTGGGCAGGTGCACGGTGACGAAGTCGGCCACCTCGCACAGGGCGCGCACCGAGGGCAGCAGCTCGATCCCCTGCTGGGCCGCCCGCTCGGCGGCGACGTACGGGTCGTAGGCGACGAGCCGCATCCCGAAGGCGGCGCAGCGCTGGGCGACGAGGGTCCCGACCCGGCCCAGGCCGAGCACGCCGAGCGTCTTGCCCTGCAGCTCGACACCCTTGAACGCGCTGCGCCGCCACTGGCCGGCCCGCAGACTGCGGTCGGCCTGGGGGATCGACCGGGCGAGGGCGAGCAGCAGGGCGACGGTGTGCTCGGCGGCGCTGATGACGTTGGACTGGGGTGCGTTGCACACCAGCACGCCCCGCTCGGTCGCGTGGGGCACGTCCACATTATCGAGCCCGATGCCGGCGCGGGCGATCACCTTGAGATTGCGCCCGGCGTCGATGACGGGCGCGTCGAGGACCGTGCCCGAGCGCACGACGACCGCGTCGTAGTCGCCGATCACCTCCAGCAGCGCGCTCCTGTCGAGCCCGACGCGCACGTCGACGTCCACGTGGGCCGCCAGCACCGCCACCCCGGCCTCCGACAGCTCATCCGCGACGAGCACCCTCATGACGCGTTTCCGATCGGCTTCTCGGTCGTGCACCGTGGCAACTGTAGAGCTTGTGATCGCATTCACCGCTACGGTTGGAGAAAGGCCCCCGGATACCGACGAAGATGTTCAGTCGACAACGCAGGCTCGTCATTCCAGGAGGCATGTGACCATGTGCGGCATCGTCGCCCAGCACGGCGCCCCCGACCCCGTCGCCGGCCGGCGCATGCTCCGGCGCCTCGCCCACCGGGGGCCCGACGACGCTGACGGTGTCACGACCGGCCCCTCCTGGCTCGGGCACCGGCGTCTGTCGATCGTCGACGTCGAGGGAGGCCGGCAGCCGCTGTCGACCCCCGACGGGCGGCTGCACCTGGTCGGCAACGGCGAGATCTACAACCACGCCGCGCTGGGCTGCGCGCTGTCCCGCGAGCGCTTCTCCAGCGAGTCGGACAACGAGGTCGCGCTGCACCTGTTCGACCAGTACGGGCCGGCCGCGCTGGCGGACATGCGCGGCATGTTCGCGCTGTGCATCGGCGGGGACGACGGGCGCTTCCTGGCCGCCCGGGACCCGGTGGGCGTCAAGCCGCTGTACTGGGCGCGCCGCGAGGGGCGGGTCGTGTTCGCCTCCGAGCTGCGCGCCTATGACCCCGACTGGCGTGGCGACGTCGAGCTGTTCCCGCCGGGCCACTACTGGACGCCCGCCGAGGGACTGGTGCGGTTCGCGTCGATCTCCCGCCACGAGCCCGACGGGGCATGGGCCGGGGACGGTGAGCCGGGGTCGGCGGTGCTCGGGCGCATCCGCGAGACGCTGGAGTCCGCGATCCGGCGTCGGATGATGGCCGACGTGCCCGTCGGGGTCCTGCTGTCCGGAGGGCTCGACTCCAGCCTCGTCGCGGTCGTGGCCGCCGAGCACGCCCGCCGGGCTGGCATGACGCTGCGCACCTTCGCCGTCGGCACGCCCACCAGCCCCGACCTCGCCGCCGCCCGCGGCGTCGCCCGGCTGCTGGGCAGCGAGCACCACGAGCGCGTCTACACGGCCGAGGAAGCCGTCGACGTGGTCGAGGAGGTGGTCGCGGCGATCGAGTCGTACGAGCCGTCGCTGGTTCGCAGCGCCGTGCCCAACTTCCTCCTCGCCGAGCTGGCGGCGACCCACGTCAAGGTCGTCCTGACCGGCGAGGGGGCCGACGAGCTGTTCGCCGGCTACGAGTACCTGCGGGGCGTCGACGACGAGGCGCTGCACACCGAGCTGCGACGCACCGTCGAGGGGCTGCACAAGCTCAACCTGCAGCGGTGCGACCGTGTGACGATGGCCCACGGGCTCGAGGCGCGGGTGCCCTTCCTGGACCTGGACGTGATCGCGCTGGGGCTGTCCCTTCCGGTCGAGTGGAAGATCGCCTCCGACGGCAGGATGGAGAAGCACCTGCTGCGGACGGCCTTCGAGGATGCGCTGCCCGAGGAGATCCTGTGGCGGCGCAAGGCGCAGTTCGGCGACGGCAGCGGCGCGGCCGAGGTCCTGCGCGAGCACGTCGCCGCCGCCGTCTCGGACGCCGACCTGGACGCCGCCCGCACCGGCGGGAACGGCGGGCTGCCCGCGCCGCGGACCCGTGAGGAGCTGGCCTACCAGCGGATGTTCCGCAGGCACCTCGGGGGTGTGCGTCCCGAGCGCGTGCTGGGACGCTTCGCCACCGCCTGAGCGGGCCGGCCGGGCGGTCAGCCGTCGGGGAAGCCCAGGCGCTCGTAGATCTCCCGCGTCGCGGTGGAGCGGTTCAGCGTGTAGAAGTGCAGCCCCGGGGCGCCGCCGGCGAGCAGATCGCGGCACAGGTCGCAGGCGACCTGCACCCCGATGGCGCGCACCTTCTCGGGGTCGTCCTCGACGGCCCGCAGCCGTGCGGCCAGTTCCGGGGGGAACTGCGCGCCCGACAGCGCCGCGAGGCGCTGTATCTGGGCCACGTTGGTCACCGGCATCACGCCGGGGATCACGGGCACGTCGCACCCCGCGGCGCGCACCCGGTCCACGAAGCCGAAGTAGTCCCCGGCGTGGAAGAAGAACTGGGTGACGGCGAAGTCGACGCCGGCGGCGACCTTGGCGACGAAGCGCTCGACGTCGGTCTCCCGGTCGGGGGACTCGGGGTGGCCCTCGGGGAAGGCGGCCACCCCCACGCAGAAGTCGCCCTCGGCGTGCAGCAGGCCCACGAGGTCGACGGCGTGTGCGAGGCCGTCCTCGTGGGGCCGCCAGTCCCGGTCCGGGCCGCCGGGCGCGTCGCCGCGCAGCGCGAGGACGTTGCGCACGCCCGCGTCGGCGTAGCCACGGACCACCGACCGCAGGTCGTCGGTCGAGGCGCCCGCGCACGTCAGGTGCGCCACCGCGGTCAGCGAGGTCTCCCGGGCGATGCGCTCGACGACACGTGTGGTGCGGTCGGCGGAGGCGCCGGCACGGTAGGTGACCGACACGAAGGCCGGCCGCAGCGGCTCCAGCTCCCGCACGGCCCGCCACAGCAGCGCCTCGCCCCCGTCGCCGCGAGGCGGGTAGAACTCGAACGAGAAGCTGCGCCGCCCCCGCCCGAGCAGCTCGCGGATGGTCGCGGCGGGCGCGGCCACCCGTGCTAGGCCGAGCGCTCGAGGCGCAGCCCCCGACCCTCGGTGATGCTCCTGCTGCCACGGCCGATGGCGATCATGCCGGAGCGGACCAGCTCGCGGATCCCGTACGGCTCGAGCAGGCGGATCATCGCCCCCAGCTTGTCGGGGGAGCCGGTCGCCTCGATCGTCAGCGAGTCGACGTCCACGTCGACGATCTTGGAGCGGAACACGTCGGCGATCTCGATCAGCTCACCGCGCGTCGCCCGGGTTGAGGCCACCTTGACCAACGCCAGCTCCCGCTCGACGACCGCGCCATGGTCGAGCTCGACGATCTTGAGGATGTGGATCAGCTTGTTGAGCTGCTTGGTGACCTGCTCGAGAGGCTGGCGCGCGGCGTCGACGACGATCGTCATGCGCGACATCGCCTCGGCCTCGGTCGGGCCCACGGCAAGCGACTGGATGTTGAACCCACGGCGGCTGAACAGGCCCGCCACCCGCGCCAGGACCCCGGGCTTGTCCTCCACGAGCACCGACAGGGTGTGCATCCCCATCTAGACCACGTCCCCCTCATGCATGGACGGCGGCAGGGACCCGGCGCCCGCGCCACCGGGCTCACCGGCCGACCCGCCCGCCCCGGTCGAGGCCTTCGCGTACCACTCCTCGGCGGACTCCACGACGTCGTCGTTGCTCGCCCCGGCCGGGACCATCGGGAAGACCTTCTCCTCCCGGTCGACCCGGAAGTCGACCAGGACGGGGACCTGGCCCACGGCGAACGCCTTGTCGATCGTCGAGGCGACGTCCTCGGGGCGCTCGCAGCGCAGCCCCACGCAGCCGTACGCCTCGGCGAGCTTGACCAGGTCGGGGCAGTCCCAGCTCAGGTCGACGGCCGAGTAGCGCCCGGCGTAGAACAGCTCCTGCCACTGGCGGACCATGCCCAGCGTGCCGTTGTTGATGACGCAGAAGACCACCGGCACCTGCTCGAGGCGGGCGGTCGCCAGCTCCTGCAGCGTCATCTGGAAGCCACCGTCGCCGTCGATCGCGACGACGGGCGCGTCGGGGCGCCCCACCTTGGCGCCGATGGCGGCGGGGACGCAGAAGCCCATCGTCCCCAGGCCGCCCGAGTTGATCCAGGACCGGGGCCGCTCGAAGCCGACGAGCTGCGAGGCCCACATCTGGTGCTGGCCGACGCCGACGACGACGATGCCGTCGCCGGCGAGCTTCTCCCCCAGCGCCTTGATGACCGTCTGGGGCTTCAGGGAGCCGTCGGGGTCCTGCTGCCAGCGCAGCGGATGCGCCTCACGCCAGCCGCGCAGCGTCTCCCACCACGCCGCCAGCTCCGCCGGACAGGCCCCGCCCCGCACGGCGGACTCGTAGGCCTCGAGGATCTGGCCGATGACGACCCGGCAGTCGCCCACGATGGGCACGTGAACCTGGCGGTTCTTGCCGATCTCGGCAGGGTCGACGTCGACGTGGACCACGCGCGCATGCGGTGCGAAGGCCGCCAGGTTGCCCGTGACCCGGTCGTCGAAGCGCGCTCCCAGCGCCACGATGAGGTCGGACTGCTGCAGGGCGGTGATCGCCGTCCAGTGCCCGTGCATGCCCGGCATCCCCAGGTGCCGGGGGTGGCTGTCCGGCAGCGCCCCGCGCGCCATGAGGGTCGTGACCACCGGCATCCCCGTCGCCTCGACGAGACGGGCGAGCTCGTCGTGGGCCCCCGCCTTGATGACGCCGCCGCCGGCGTACACGACGGGCCGCCGTGCGGCGACGATCTCCGCGGCGGCGTCGCGCACCATCTTCGAGTGTCCGCGGACCGTCGGCTTGTAGCCCGGGAGGCTGACCCGCTGCGGGTAGGAGAAGTCGATTCGGGCGTTCAGCACGTCCTTGGGGATGTCCACGAGGACCGGCCCGGGGCGCCCGCTTGAGGCGATGTGGAACGCTTCCTTGATCGCCCCAGCGATGCGCGCGGGGTCGGTGACCATCTCGTTGTGCTTGGTGACCGGCATCGTGATGCCGGAGATGTCCGCCTCCTGGAACGCGTCCCCACCGACGGCGCCGGTGGGGACCTGCCCGGTGACGGCGACGACCGGCACCGAGTCCATGTGGGCGTCGGCCAGGGCGGTCACGAGGTTGGTGCCCCCCGGCCCCGAGGTCGCCACGACGACGCCCACGCGGCCGGTGGCCTGCGCGTAGCCCTCCGCCATGTGACCCGCGCCCTGCTCGTGGCGGGCCAGGACGTGGCGGATCGGCGAGTCCAGGATCGGGTCGTACGCCGGGAGGATCGCGCCGCCGGGATGGCCGAAGACCACCTCGACGCCCTCGAGCTCCAGTGACTTGATGACCGCCTCCGCGCCGGTGATGTCCATGTGTCCGCCTTGCCGATGGGGATATGAAAAGACCTCCCGCCGAGTGTCGAGAGGCCGCGCCTGGCGTGAACTGTCGAGGTGTTCAGGCCGGGCGCCACGCGATGGCTACGAGCCCGCCGGTGCGGGCGGCCAGACGCACGTGTGGGACGGGGTCGTACCGGCGCGAGGTCATCCCACCGCTCCTTATCGCCCTGCGCAGCCGACGCGTCGCGGGCTCAGTCTGGGCGCGACTCCGCACCGTGTCAACTTGGTCGGCGCCGCGTGATGGATGAA
>JAHWKQ010000146.1 GCA_019347785.1 Actinomycetota bacterium | reverse complement strand
CCCGTTGCCGCGCCTGCCAGGCGTGGACCTGGGTGCGCCCGGGTCACGAGAAACGCTGCCCTCACCGCGACGAGGCTCCTGACGACCTCGGCTTGATCGGCGAGGCCCGCACGCAACCGCAGGAGGCCGAGTCACCGCCGGCCGAGCCGGCCGACGCCCGGACCGATGGAGGACCCGAGCCCGAAGCCGATCGGGCAGCCACGCCCGGCGCATGAGGTTGACGCCTGAGGAGTATCCGCTCCGCCAGGCGGCCACCCAGCGGTTCAGCCTGGGCCGTCCCCGCTCGTTCACCGCGGGGGCGGCCCGGGTGCTGTTCGTCCGCTCGAGCGGGCCCGTGGACCCGGTCCATTCACTGTGGGCGCTCGACCTCGCCAGCGGTGAGGAGCGGCTGCTGGCGGATCCCCGCGTGCTCATGCCGGCCCCGGCGGACCTGCCCGCGCTGGAGGCCGCGCGGCGCGAGCGACTCCGCGAGGGCGGCGCGGGCATCGTCGCCTACGCCTGCGACCGCCGCCGCACGATCGCCGTCTTCGCGTTGGGCGGCAAGCTGATGGTGACCCACGTGGAGAGCGGCAGCACCGAGCAGCTCGCCATCGACGGGGCGGTCCTGGACCCGCGTCCCTCACCCGACGGCCGCCTGGTGGCCTACGTCGCCGACGACGCGCTGTGGGCGGTGGAGGCCGGCGGACATCACGCGCCACGACGCCTGGCCGGCGAGCTCGACCCCGCTGTCAGCTGGGGTCTGGCCGAGTTCCTCGCCGCCGAGGAGATGGACCGCACCAGGGGGTTCTGGTGGGCTCCTGACAGCCAGCGGCTGGCCGTCGCCAGGGTCGACGTCGGCCCGGTCGCCACCTGGTGGATCGCCGGCCCGGTCGACCCGGACGCCGAGCCGCGCCCGCAGCGCTACCCCGCGGCGGGCACCGCCAACGCGGACGTGTCGCTGGCGGTCGTCGACCTGCAGGGCCGGCACACGCCGGTCGCGTGGGACCGCATCGCCCTCCCGTACCTGGCCGCGGTCACCTGGGACCAGCACGGCCTGCTCGTCACCCTCCAGTCACGCGATCAGCGGCACCTCGTCGTCCTGGAGGTCGACCCCGACAGCGGCGCCACGGTCGAGCGCGTCCGCGAGCACGACGACACCTGGGTCGAGCTGGTCCACGGCAGCCCCACGTTCGACGCAGCGGGCCGGCTGGCGCACGCCGTCCAGGACCACGCCACCGGATGGCGGCGCATGGCTCTGGACGGCGAGCTCGTCACCCCACCCGGCCGGGACGTCACCGCTGTGCTGGGCAGCCACGAGGACGGGGTGCTCGTGGCGCTGGCGGACCACACCAGCACCAGGGTCGCCCTGGCCCGGCCGGGCGGCTGCGAGTGGCTGGACGACGAAGCGGGCGGCGTCGCCTGGACGACCGCCGACTCGGGAACGCTCGTGCACGTCCGCAGCGGCCCCGGGCCGGGCACCACCTGGACGGTGACCAGCGACCACGGCACGCACCGTCCCCGGTCCGCGGCCGAGGAGGCCCCGGTGTTCGACGTCGCTGCGCACGCCGGCAGCCACGGCGACATCGCATGGCGGCTGTACGTGCCCGCGGGCGACGGGCCGTTCCCCGTGCTGCTCGACCCCTACGGCGGCCCGCACGCGAGGCGCGTGCTCGACGCGGACGACACCCAGACGACCTCGACCTGGTTCGCGACCCAGGGGTTCGCGGTCATCGTTGCCGACGGCGCCGGTGCACCCGGCCGCGGGTTGGCCTGCGAGCGTGCGGTCCACGGGGACCTCGCCGGCCCGCCCCTGCAGGCGCAGATCCGCGTGCTGGAGCTGGTCGACGCCGCCCACCCCGGCGTGCTCGACCGCAGCCGTGTCGGGATCCGCGGCTGGTCGTTCGGGGGGTACCTGGCCGCGCTCGCGGTGCTGCGCCGCCCCGACGTGTTCCACGCGGCGGTCGCGGGCGCACCGGTGACCGAGTGGCTGCTGTACGACACCCATTACACCGAGCGCTACCTCGGCGACCCTGCGGAGCAGCCCGAGGCGTACCTGGCCTCCTCGCTCCTGGGCGACGCGGCCTCGCTGGAGCGACCGCTGCTGCTGATCCACGGGCTCGCCGACGACAACGTCGTGGTCGCGCACTCGCTGCGGCTGTCCCGCGCGCTCCTGGAGGCCGGCCGGCCACACACCTTCCTGCCGCTGTCGGGCGTCACCCACATGACCCCGCAAGCCGAAGTGGCGGCCAACCTCCTCGTGCTGCAGCAGCAGTTCCTGCAGGAGCACTTGGCCCCGCGCTGATCGGTCGCCGACCGGGCATCCTGGGACCTGCCATGTACCGAGACGACGTCTGCGCGACCTGCGGTGAGTCGCTACCGCCCGACCACCTCTACTGCCGCGAGCACGCCGCCGAGGTCGACGACCGCCTGGCAGCGCTCGGCGCGGCGCTTGACCGCTTCGTCGAGGACGGCGCCGAGGTGCGCCGGCTGCTGGGCGAGCTCGCGCAGGAGACGTTCGACTACGTGGCCGAGGAGCACGACGACGACCCCGAGTGGCCGCCGCCGCTCCAGCTGGAGGCGCGCCTCGAGGCCGACCGCATGGTCGTGGAGGTCGACGAGGAGGAGCCCGGCTTCGTGCGCCTCGCGCTGAGGCTGGGCCTGCGCGACGCGGTCGCCGCGCTGCTGGCCGCCCTGGAGGGCGCCGACGTCCCTCGGTTCGCGCAGTCCTGCCGCGCCGCGGAGGGGGCGGGCGCGACGCACTGACGCGTGGCGCGGCCGCCTCGCCGCATGCGTGGGCCTGGCGTTGTCGCCGCCTGAACGCCCGACCCAGCGGCTCGGTCCGGGGGTTCGTCTTGTCGCGGGGAGTGCGACGGCGCTTAGGGTGGTCGCCTATGGTCGGACGCGCGGTCGTCACGGGGGCCAGCGGCTTCATCGGCCGGGCGCTCGTCCAGGCGCTGGTCGCCGCCGGGTGGGAGGTCGACGGCATCGACGTGCGCCCCGGCCCGCGGGTGACGACCGCGGACATCGCCACACCGGGCCGGTGGGCGCAGCGGCTCGAGGGGGCGGACCTGGTCATCCACGCCGCGGCCATCGTCGGCGACGTCGGGACGGAGGCGATGCACTGGCAGGTCAACGTGACCGGCACCCGGCTGGTGCTGGACGCGGCGGCCGCGGCCGGGGTCGGCCGCTTCGTGCACATGTCGTCGATCGTGGTGCACGGCTCCGACTTCCCCGACCAGGTCACCGAGGACCATCCGGTGCGGATGACCGGCAACCCCTACACCGACACGAAGGTCGCGGCCGAGCACCTCGTGCTGATGGAAGGCGCCCGTGGTCTGCCGGTCACGATCGTGCGGCCCGGCGACGTCTACGGCCCGCAATCGCCACTGTGGACGGTGCGCGCGGTGGAGACGATGAAGAGGGGCCTGTTCGTGCTGGTGGACGGCGGCCGGGGCGTCATATCGCCGACCTACATCGACGACCTGATCGAGGGGACCGTCGCCGCGGCGACGCACCCGGAGGGGGAGGGCGAGGTGCTCCACATCACCGGAGGCGAGGGCGTGCCCGCCGAGGAGTTCTTCGGGCACTACGCCCGCATGCTCGGCACCGACCTGCGCTCGCTGCCGCTGGTGGCCGTGCGCTCGCTGGCCACACCGCTGGGCGCCGCCTTGCGCCCTCTCGGGCTGCAGCCGCCGTTCTCCGAGCGGACGCTTGAGTACGTCACCCACCCGGGGACGTACTCGATCGCCAAGGCCCGGGAGTTGTTGGGCTGGGCGCCGCAGGTGTCGCTGCACCGGGGGATGACGCTCACCTACATGTGGCTTCGAGAGGTCCGGCTGATCCCCGACCCGGCCGTCACCTGACCAGGTCAGCCAGGGCCCGCAGCGTGACCGCGGCACCGTCGGCAGCCACGCCGGGCGCGACGAAGTGGGCGGCGGCCTGCAGCTCCGTCCCGGCGCCACCCATCGCGATGGCGGTGCCGGCACGGCGCAGCAGCGGCAGGTCGTTGGTGCCGTCCCCGATCACCGCGACCCGTACCAGCGGGACGCCCGCGTGGTCGGCGGCGGCCGCCAGCGCCTCGCCCTTGTCGACCGCGGCAGCGGTCACGTTGATGTAGGTCAGCCCGGGGGTGACGGGGGAGGTGGCCGCGCCCGGCTCCAGGCCGAGCGCGGCCAGGTCGCGGACGACCCGGTCCCGCTCCCCCGCGTCGAAGGTGATCAGCGTGGCCTTCACGACCTTCGACAGGTCGACGTCGGCCACCGTGCCGACCGGCTCGCCGATGATCAGCCGGTGCGGACGCGCCCGCTCGTCGTGGTGGGTGACCGCGTAGCCCTCGTCCAGGTACAGCTCGGCGTAGCGGCCGGTCGTCCCGCAGTAGGACAGGATCGCGTCGAGCTCAGCGGGCGTGAACGGCCACGTCGCCACCGCCTGCCCGCCCATCCGCACCTGGGCGCCGTTGAGGACGATGTGCGGGCCTTCCAGCGCCAACGCGGCGTGGAGGTCGGCCAGCCCCGCGCTCAGCCGGCCGGTGGCGTAGCCCAGCCGCAGACCGACCTGGCGGGCGGCGGCGACCGCATCCACCACGGCCGGCGTGGCCGCTCCGCCCTCTCCCACCAGGGTCCCGTCAACGTCGAGCAGCACGTAGGCGGGGGCGACGCCCGACCACTCGTCGTACCGGCCACCGGGCCGCAGGATGTCGCGCAGCACCCGGCGCAGGCTAGCCGCACGCCCGAGGCTGGCCGCAGGAGCGGCCTCTAGGCTGGCGCCATGACCCTGGCGACGCGAATCACCGACGACCTCAGGGCCTCGATGAAGGCCCGCGACACCGTCACGACTGCCACACTGCGGATGGTGCTCGCGGCGATCAAGAACCTCCAGGTCGAGGCCGGGCGAGGCGGTGCGGAGGCGACGGACCGGGAGGTCACCGAGCTGATCACCAAGGAGGCCAAGAAGCGGCGCGAGGCTGCCCAGACCTACCGCGACGTGGGTCGCGACGATCTCGCCGACCGCGAGCTCGCCGAGCTGGCCGTGCTCGAGCGCTACCTGCCCGAGCAGCTCCGCGCCGACGAGCTCGTCGCGATCATCGACGAGGCGGTCGAGGAGACCGGCGCCACGGGCCCCGGCGACATGGGCAGGGTCATGAAGGAGGTCATGCCGAGGGTGAAGGGGCGCGCCGACGGCTCAGCGGTCCAGCAGGCCGTGAGAGCGCGGCTCGGCGGCGGCTGAGTGCGTGAGGCGCGGGGGCTCAGCTGTCGCCGCCGCGGTCGCGCAGGTAGCGCTCGAACTCTGCAGCCAGCTGCTCGCCACTGACGGGGGTGGGCGGCAGGAAGGTGCCCTGGCGCGATTCGACGTCCTCGTCCTGGTCGTCGACACGTTCCTCCAGCTCGCCGACGTAGGCGGCGAGCTCCTCCTCGTCCCTGACCACCTGGGTGATGTCGTCGAGCTGGCTGGCGGCGTCACGGGCGAGCCCCTCCAGCGGGACGTCGAGCTGGAGCAGCCGGGAGGCCCGCTCGACCAGCGCGACCGCACCGGCCAGGTAGGTCGTGGCGGCAAGGTAATGGGGCACCCCCGCCCACAGCGACACGGCGTCGAGCCCGTCGTCGCCGGCGAGCGTGTGGAGAACCCCCACGATCCCGGTCGGGCCCTCGTAGGTTGAGCGGGTGAGGCCGTGGTGCGCGCTCACGTTCGGGTCGGTCGCCGCGCCCGT
>JAHWKQ010000010.1 GCA_019347785.1 Actinomycetota bacterium | reverse complement strand
GGGTCGGCCGCGGCGAACGGGATCGCGCCCTCGGTGATGAACGACGCGCCCATCACCCAGGCGGCCTTGCCGGCCTCCTGCTCGCCGGCGGGGAACAACCGGCCACGCAGGGCCGTCGCCAGCGCCAGGCCCAGGGGCGGGGTCATGCCCGCCGCCATGACGGCCGCCATGGGCTGGAAGATCTGCGAGGCGAGCAGGCCGGTGGCGAAGACGTAGGCGACCTTGTTGATCGGCCCGCCCATGTCGAAGGCCATCATCGCGCCGAGGATGAGCCCCAGCAGGACGGCGTTCGCCCCCTGCATGCCCTCCAACGCCGACGTCAGAGCGTCGGTGGCGGTGGCGATCGGCTGCCCCACGACGACGATCATCAGGGCGCCGACGACGACGGTCCCGATGAGCGGGTAGAACAGCACCGGCAGCAGGCCCCGCAGGCTGGCCGGGAAGGGGACGCGCTTCAGGCCCATGATGACCGCGCCGGCGAGCAGGCCCGCCGCGATGCCGCCCAGGAAGCCCGCCCCGATCTGCGAGGCGATCAACCCGCCGACGACGCCCGGGGCGATGCCGGGGCGGTCGGCCATGCCGTAGGCGATGAACCCGGCCAGGATCGGCACCAGCATATTGAACGCCAGGTCGCCGATCTTGAACAGCATGGCCCCCAGCGAGAACTCCTCGTACACGTTCTGGTTGACGACCTCCTGGGAGCCGCCCACCAGGAAGGACAGCGCGATGAGGATGCCGCCCGCGACCACGAAGGGGATCATGTAGCCGACCCCGGTCATCAGCCACTGCCGCAGCCGCTCGCCGCCCCCGCCGCCGGTGGGCCCCTCGTCGGAGGGAGCCTCGTCACCGCCGCCGGCCCCCTCGGACGCGGGGACCTGGTCCTCGGTGTCCTTGAGGCTGGCGCCGCGCTCGGCGGCCCGCCCGGCCTTGTCGAGCACCTCGTCGGGCCGGTTGATGGCCACCCCGACCCCGACCTCCACGGACGGCAGGTCGGCGAAGCGCTCGCGCTCGTTGACGGCGGCGTCGGCCGCGAAGACCACCACGTCGGCGGACGAGATCTCCGCCGCGCCGACCGTCTCGGCACCGCCCGATCCCTGCGTCTCCACCGTGATCTCCCAGCCGCGCTTGCGCGCCGCCTCCTCCAGCGACTCCGCGGCCATGTAGGTGTGGGCGATGCCGGTGGGACACGAAGTGACCGCCACGACCTTCACAGGCTCACCTCTCCTCTGATCGCCTCGATGGCGTCCTCGGGCGTCCGGGCCTGGCGCAGCGTCGTCCGGAACTCCTCGTGGACCAGACGCCTGGCCAGCTTCGACAGGACGGTGACGTGCAGGTCGCCACCCTCCTGGGGGGCCGCGATGAGAAAGACCAGGTCCGACGGCGTCCCGTCGTCGGCGCCGAAGTCGATGCCCGCCGCGGCGCGCCCGAACGCCACGCCGGCCGTGGCGACCGTCGGGGACTTGGCGTGCGGGATGGCCACGCCCATCTCCATGCCCGTGGGCTCGCGCTCCAACGCCGCCTCGACGAACCGCGACCGGTCGGTCACCCGCCCGTCCGACTCCAGCAGGGCCGCCAGCTCCTCGATGGCGCCGGTGGCGTCGCCCGCCGACAGGTCCAGCGCGACCAGGTCGGCGCTGGTGACGTCGTCGATGTTGACGCTCATGCGGGTCTTCCTCTCACCCTCCGCCGGTCGCACCCCGACCGGCGCTCACGACGGCGCCAGATGCCGCTCGGCGGGCAGGTCGTCGAGCAGGCGGACGGCCGTGCGGTCGATGTCGTCGGGCCCCGGCATCCGCGTGCCGGGCAGGGCCACGGCGGCGGCGGCCCAGGCCAGGCCCTCGGCCAGGGCCCGTCGTCGACCGGCCCACGCCCCCTCCCGGTCCCGTTCTTGCTCCCGGCCGCCCTCCGCGACCGACAGGAAGCCGGCGAGCAACGCGTCGCCGGCGCCGACCGTGCTGCGCACCCTCGTCGACGGTATCCAACCATAGAGCGCCCCGCCGGCGTCCACGAGGACCGCGCCGTCCGCGCCGAGGCTGACGAGCACGGCGCCCACCCCGCGCGTCCGCAGGTCCGCGCCGGCGTCGACCGCGTCGCCGATCGTCTCGACCGCCTGGCCGCAGGCCTCGGCAAGCTCCTCGACGTTCGGCTTGACCAGGTCCGGACGGGCGTCCAGGGTCGCCCGCAGCGGGGCGCCGCTGCCGTCCACGGCCACCGCGGCGCCCGTCCCGTCCAGGCGGGTCACGAGGTCGGCGTAGAAGGCGTCGGAAAGGCCCGGGGGCAGGCTGCCCGAGCAGGCGACCCAGCGCGCGCCCGCGGCCGTGTCCACCGTGCGGGCGACGAGTGCCTCGGCCTCGGCCGGGGTCAGCGGGGCGCCCGGGGCGTTCAGCTTGGTGGTGGTGCCGTCGGGCTCGACGACGGTGACGTTGGTGCGCACGGCGGCGTCGACGTCGACGGCCGCGAGCTCGAGGCCCTGCTCGGCCAGCAGGGCGCGCAGCTGGTCGCCCTCGGCGCCGCCGCAGGGCAGGACCGCCCGCGTCGGCTGGTCGTTGGCCGCGAGCGCCCGGGACAGGTTGACGCCCTTGCCGCCCGGGTCGACGTGCACCGCCGTGGCGCGCTGGACCTCCCCGCGGCGCAGCGAGGCGATCTCGATGGTCCGGTCGAGGCTGGGATTGGGGGTCAGCGTCACGATCACAGGCGGCTGCCCGCCGTGCGCGTCCGGTCGCGCCTGGACACCGCTGCCTTTCGTCACAGGGCTGCACCGGCGTCTATGCCGCGTCCCGCATCCTGCCAAACCTGGCGTGGGCGGACCGTGCGCGGCGGGTTCCCGGCGCCGGCGTGGACGGCTCTACAGTTGCGCCATGGGAACCGCCGACCGCCTCGCCGACTGGGTCGACCTCGTGCACGCCAGGTGGCCGCCGACGGACGCGGCTGCCTGGGACAGCACGGGCCTGCAGGTCGGCGACCCCGACGACCCGGTACACGCGGTGCTGGTCTGCCTCGACGTCACCGCCGACACCCTGGACGAGGCGGGGGAGGCGGGCGCGGACCTCGTGCTCGCCCACCACCCGCTGCTGTTCCGCCCGCTCCGGCGCCTCACGCCGGAGACGGCCGCGGGAAGGCTGGCGCTGCGCGCCGTCCGGTCCGGCGTGGCCATCCTGGCGGCCCACACCAACTACGACGTGGCGGCGCCGGGGACGACCGAGCCGGTCACCGACCTGCTGGGGCTGGGCCGGGTGCGCCCGCTGCAGCCGCTCGGGCTCGGCGACAGCGGGTCGGTCAAGCTCGTCACGTTCGTGCCGCGCGACCACACCGGCGCGGTGGTGGACGCGCTGGCCGCGGCCGGCGCCGGGACCATCGGCGAGTACGAGCGCTGCGCCTTCAGCGTGCGCGGCACCGGGACGTTCCGGCCCTCCGCGGGGGCGTCCCCGGCCGTCGGCGAGCGCGAGCGCGTCAACGCCGTCGACGAGGACCGTCTGGAGATGGTCGTGCCCCGCGGGGAGGTGGCCGCCGCGGTCACGGCGCTCGCCGACGCCCACCCGTACGAGGAGGTCGCCTACGACGTGTATCCCCTGGCGGAGGCGGGCGCGGCCGACAGGGGCCTCGGGCGGATCGGGTCCCTGCCCGAGCCGCTGGCCCTGGGGGAGGTGGCGGCGCGGCTGGCCGACGGGTTGCCGGCGCCGGGCCTGCGGGTCGCCGGCGACCTCGAGCGGCGCGTGCGGCGGGTCGCCGCCTGTGGTGGGGCCGGCGACGCCCTCGTCGACGACGCGCTGAGGGCGGGGGCTGACCTGTTCGTCACCGGCGACCTGCGCCACCACGTGACGCTCGACGCGCTGACCATGGGCATGGCGATGATCGACGCGGGCCACTGGGCCACGGAGGCGGCGGCGCTCCCGGCCATGCGGCAGCGGCTGGCCGCCGATGCCGCCGGGCGCGGCCTGCGGGCCCGGCTGCTAGCGTCGGCCGTGCGCACCGACCCGTGGGCGGCATGGGGCCAGCGGCGACCGGGCGCGTGGGACGTGGAGGGCGCGAGGGACGTGCCGAGGTGATCGAGGCGACTCGGGAGGAGCAACAGCGCCTGTTCGAGTTGCAGCAGGTCGACCTCGGCATCCGCCAGCTCCAGCACCGCCGCCGTGACCTGCCCGAGCAGCGGACGCTCGACGAGCGCAACCAGACCCTGTCGCTGGTCACCGCCGAGTACGCCAGCAGCAGGGAGCGTCTCGACGCGCTGTCGGGGGAGCAGCGTGGCCTCGAGCGGGAGCTGGCGGCGGTCGACGCCCGGCGCAGGTCCGAGGAGGGGCGGATGTACTCGGGCCGCATCACCTCGGAGAGGGAGCTGACCGCGCTGCGCGGCGAGCTGGGCACCCTGCGCACCCGCAAGTCCACCCTCGAGGACCGGCTGCTGGAGGTCATGGGGGAGACCGAGGAGCTGGAGTCGGCCGTGGGGGCCCTGCGCGAGCGGCACGCCGAGCTGTCAGGCGAGATCGAGCGGCTGGCCGCGGCCCGGGACGAGGCCGCCACCGACATCGACGCGGAACTGGACCGCATGGGGGCCGAGCGCGCGGCGGCGGCGGCCGACGTCCGCCCCGACGTGCTCGCCTACTACGACGGGCTGCGCGCCCGCAAGGACGGGGTGGCGGTCGCCCGGCTGGAGGGCCGCACGTGCCAGGGCTGCCGACTGCAGCTGACCGCGATCGAGCTGGAGGAGGTCCGCGACCGCGCGACGCGCGGGCTGGCCCGCTGCGAGCAGTGCGGTCGAATCCTGGTGCCCGCCTCGTAGCCGTTCCGGGAAGGCCTCGGCGCCCGGGAGGCGGCGGCGTGGCGGATCGACTATGGTCGGGCGCGGCCGCAGTGCACGGGAAGCCGGTGAGAGTCCGGCGCGGTCCTCGCCACTGTGACCGGGGAGTCTGTGCCGACATGCCACTGGGCCGTCCCGGCCTGGGAAGGCGGCGCACGCGGTGATCCGGGAGCCAGGAGACCGGCTGCGGCGCTGTCCCGATTCCTCGAGGCAAGGAAGGTCCCGTGGCTCCCATCCCCGCGCGCCGGCGCGCGCTCCCCCTCGTCCTGTGCGTGCTGCTGCTGTCACTGGCCGCCTGCGCCACCGCGACCGACGGGTCCGCCCGCGGCGGCGGCTCGGGGGACAACCTCGTCGACCGGTGCGTCGACGCCTTCGAGCAGGGCGTCGACTACTTCCCCGACAAGGTCGAGTTCGAGTACGCCGACGGGGTGTCGGTGCGCTACGAGGACCATTACAAGGTGGTCGAGGTCGACCGCCCCGACGACCCCGACGCCGAGCCGCTGCGCTACGTGCTGTCCCAGTGCGGGACGCCGACGCCGGACCCGGGCGGGGAGCTGGCCCGGGCCCAGGTCATCCGGGTGCCGGCCACCGGGGTGGCCAGCCTCACGACCGCGAACCTGCCGCACTTCGCCGAGCTGGACCGCGTCGAGGACCTGGCGGCGGTCGCCAGCCCGTCGTTCGTGTCCACGCCCGCGGTCCGCAGGGCCGTGGCCGCCGGCGCCGTCGAGTCCGCCGGCAGCGGCACGGAGCCGGACCTGGAGTCGCTGATCGCGCTCGAGCCGGACCTGCTGCTGCTCGACGCCTTCGGCGAGACCGTCATGGACGACGTCGAGCGGCTGATCCAGGGGGGCGTGCCCACGGCCGTCAACGCCGACTTCGACGAGACCACGCTGCTCGGCCGCGCCGAGTGGCTCAAGTACACCGCGCTGTTCCTCAACGCCGAGCAGGAGGCGGCTGAGGCGTTCGCCGGCATCGAGGACGACTACCGCCGGGTGGCCGCGGCGGCCGCCGAGGCTGACGAGCGGCCGTCGGTCCTGTTCAACCTGCCCTACCAGGGGACCTGGTACGTGCCCGGCGGGGACAGCTACCTGGCGGCGGCGGTCCACGACGCCGGCGGCGTCTACGTCTTCGGCGACGACACGTCCAACGGGTCCCTGGAGCTGGACGTGGAGACCGTGCTGGCCGAGGCCGCCGGGGCCGACGTGTGGCTGCAGGCGGGCTCGGTGCACGGCTCGCTGGACGACCTGCTCGCCCACGACGAGCGCTTCGCCGAGTTCGAGGCCTTCCAGGACGCCCAGGTGTGGGCGTCGGACAAACGCACGACCCGCGGCGGGGGCAACGCCGTGTACGAGACCGCCTACACGCGCGCCGACCTGTTCCTGGCCGACCTCGTCGAGATCCTGCACCCGCGGGTGTCCGACCACGAGCTCGTCTTCTTCGGGCGGGTCGGCAGTGAGCCGTCGAGCTGAGGTCGCCCTGGCCGCCCTGGCCGTCGCCGTCGCCGCCCTGTTCGTGGCGACGGTGGCCGCGGGGTCGGTGGCGATCCCGCTGTCGCAGGTCGTGGCGGTCCTGGCCGGTGACGCACCCGCCGACCCGGTGTGGTCCACGATCGTGACCCAGGTGCGCCTGCCCCGCGCCCTCACGGCGCTGCTGGCCGGTGCGGCGCTGGGTGTCGGGGGCCTGCAGATGCAGACGCTCTTCCGCAACCCCCTGGCCGACCCGTTCATCCTCGGCGTGAGCTCGGGCGCGAGCCTGGGGGTCGCCCTCGTCGTCCTGGTCGCCGACGGCGCCGGCACCACCCTCGTCGGCGGCCTGGGGCTGGCGGCCAGCGTCGGGGTCGCGGGGGCCGCGGCCGTGGGCGCCGGCGTGACGACCGCGGCGGTGCTGGCCGTCTCCCGCCGCGTCGCCAGCCCGGCGACGGTGCTCATCATCGGGCTGATGGCCGGCTACGTCACGGCCGCCGTCGTGAGCGTGCTGGTCCACAGCGGCGTGGGCGGCGTGGAGCGGGTCCGCGCCTACATCGCGTGGGGCTTCGGCAGCTTCGCGTCGACGACCTGGTCGGAGCTGACGGTGCTGGTCCCCTGCGTCGCGGCCGGCCTGGCGCTGGCCGGGGCCATGACCAAGCAGCTCAACGCGCTGCTGCTGGGGGACCGCTACGCGGCCAGCATGGGCCTGCGGGTGCGGGGCGTCCGTGTCCTGGTCATCTGCGGGGCGTCGCTGCTGGCGGGGGTCACCACGGCCTTCTGCGGTCCGGTCGCGTTCGTCGGCGTGGCCGTGCCCCACGTCGCCCGCGCGGCGCTGCGCACGTCGGACCACCGGGCGCTAGTGCCCGGCTGCCTGCTCGCCGGCGGGGCGGTCGCGCTCGCCGCCGGCCTCGCCGCGGAGGTCCCTGGGTCCGACGCGACCCTGCCGTTGAACGCCGTCACCTCGCTGATCGGCGCCCCGGTCGTCGTCGCGGTGCTGCTGCGGATGCGGCGGTCCCGACAGGCGGTCGTGCCGTGAGGCCCCGGTTGGCGACCCGGTGGCGCGCGGTGGTCCCGGGGTCCCCGGGCCGGACGCCCCCCGGGGCCCCCGTCCTCGTGGGCCGGGGGCTGACGGTCGGCTACGCGGGCCGGCGCGGGCGGGTCCGCCCCGTGCTGGCCGGGCTGGACCTGTCGCTGCGGGCGGGGCGCATGACCTGCGTGCTGGGCGCCAACGGCACCGGCAAGTCCACGCTGCTGCGGACGCTGGCGGGCACGCAGCACCCGCTGGCGGGCTCGGTGCGGCTGGTGGGCGACGACGTCGCCGCGCTGCCGGCGTCCGAGCGGGCACGGCGCCTGGCCGTCGTCCTGACCGAGCGCGTGGACCTCGGCGTCCTGAGCGGCTGGGAGCTGGTCGCGCTCGGGCGCTACCCGCACACCGGCTGGGACGGCCGCCTGGGCGACGCCGACCGGGCGGTCGTGCGCTGGGCGGTCGGGGCCACCGCGTCGACCGCCTTCGCCGACCGCAACGTCGCCGAGCTCAGCGACGGGGAGCGCCAGCGACTGCTGGTCGCCCGCGCCCTGGCCCAGGAGCCGGCGGCGCTGCTGCTGGACGAGCCGACCGCGTTCGTCGACGTGGCGGGCCGCGTCGAGCTCTTCGGCCTGCTGCGCCGGCTCGCGGGCGAGTGCGGGCTGGCCGTGGGGGTGGCCACCCACGACTTGCAGCTGGCCCTGCGCGCCGCCGACGCCGTGTGGCTGATCGCGGGCGGCCGCGTGTCCACGGGCGCGCCCGAGGACCTCGTGCTGGACGGCTCGCTCGCCGCGGCCTTCCCGGGGTCCAGCCTGCGCTTCGACCCGGCCGATGGCGGTTTCAGGCCCGTGTGGCCGACGCCGGGCGCGGCCCGGCTCGTCGGGCGCGGCCCCGCGGCGGTGTGGGCGGCGCGGGCGCTGGAACGCGCCGGCTGGTCGACCGTCCCCCGCCCCCGGTCCCGCGCCCCCCTGGTCACCGTCACGGCGCGCGACGAGCCCCACGGCCCGCGGTGGACCCTGGACGACGGGCGGGCGGTGTCCCAGCACCGGCGTCTGGAGGACCTGCTGGCGCGCCTGGGCCCGGCCGGCGCCGGCTGATCTACCGGCTGCCGCCGTACTCGTCGCGGACACGGCCGGCGTAGGCGCCCGCTCGACGAGCCCGGTGAGTCGGCCGGCGAGCGGCCCGGGGTCGACCGCTCCCGGCTCGACCGTCGCGAACCGGGCGCCGAGCGCCTGCTCGACCTCCAGCATCTGCTCGTTCGTCGTGGCCGTGACGCTGCGGCCACGACCAGGACCGGCGGCCCGCCATGCCCGCCGGCGAGGCCGAGCGCCGCGGCCAGCTCCGGCCCGAACGGGCCGGGGTCGACCGACAGCCAGCGCACCCCGCCCACCCCGGCGGCGGCCGCGACGGCACCGAGGTCGCGGCGGTCGACGGCGTCGCAGACCAGCACGTCCGCGACGGCGCCCAGCGCGGCGGTCAGCGCCCCGCACGCGTCGAGCACGAGGTCCAAGGCCAGCCGGACGGGGTCCGACAGGGTCACGGTGCGCAGGCCCCGGCGGGCGAAACGGGCCGGTGGCGTTCGCGCCCGTCAGGTCGTCGTCGACGACCAGCACGACCGGTCCGGCCGGGGCGTCCCGCCGGTGGGGCCGGCGCATCCCGTCGTCCGGCCCGGTCAGCCGATGAGCATCCCGGCGAGCGTGCCGTTGAGCAGGTTGGCGAGGCTGGCGGCGAACACCGCGCGCAGCCCCAGGCGGGCGATGTCGGCGCGGCGGTTCGGGGCCATGCCGCCGATGCCGCCGAGCAGGATCCCGATGGTGCCGAAGTTGGCGAAGCCGGCGAGGGCGAAGGTCATGATCGCGACCGTCTTGTCCGAGTACTGCGCGATGTTGGGGCCGAACTGCGCGAAGGCGACGAACTCGTTGAGCACGAGCTTGATCCCCAGCAGGCCCCCGGCCCGGACCGCCTCGTCCCAGGGGATGCCGATGACGAACGCCAGGGGGGCGAACACGTAGCCCACCACGGTCTCGAAGGTCAGGTCGGGGTTGCCGAGCAGTCCCCCGACGGCTCCCAGCACCAGGTTCGCGAGGCTGATCAGCGAGATGAAGGCGATGAGCAGGGCGCCCACGTTCAACGCCAGCCGCAGGCCCTCCAGGGCGCCCCGGGCGACCGCGTCGATGACGTTGCGCGCCCCGTCGGCGAACTCGACCTGCTCCTCGTCCTCGTCGGTCGCCCCCTCCGACCGCTCGTCGACCTCGGTGGCCCCGGCGCCGTCCGCGCGCTCGTCCGTCGACGTCTCAGGGTTGCCGGCCCGGGCGCGCAGCCGCATCCCCCGGCCGCGGGCGCGTGCCGCCTCGCGCTCGGCCGGTGACTCGAGCGTCTCGGGGATCACGATCTTGGCCATCAGCAGGGAGGCGGGCGCGGCCATGAAGCTGGCGGCGATGAGGTAGTCCAGCGGCGCGCCCAGCAGCGAGTAGCCGACCAGCACCGACCCGGCGACGGTCGTCAGCCCCCCCGTCATCACGGCGAACAGCTCCGAGTCGGTCATGCGGGCGATGTAGGGACGGACCACCAACGGAGCCTCGGTGGGCCCGACGAAGATGTCAGCGGTCACCGACAGCGACTCCGGTCGGCTCGTGCCGAGCAGCCAGCGCAGGCCGCCGCCGAGGACGCGCACGACGGCCTGGAGGATCCCGAGGTGGTAGAGCATCGACATCAGCGCGGCGAAGTACACGATGATGGGCAGCACCTGCAGGGCGAAGACGGGCTCCTCGTCGTCCGGCACCGCCGTGAGCAGCCCGCCGAAGAGAAAGTCGATGCCGGCGTTGGCGGCGTTGATCGCCTGCTGCACACCGTTGGCCGCCCCCGCGAGCGCGTCGGCGCCGGTGTCCCAGTACAGCACGAGGACGGCGAACAGGACTTCGATGGCCAGCGCGACGCCCACCGTCCGCAGATTGATCGCCCGCCGGTTGGTCGACATCGCCAACGCCAGGCCGAGGAGGACGATGATCCCGCCGACGCCCCACGCGAACTGCATGACCGCACCTTTCGCCGCGACCGGCCGCCGTCCCGTCCGCTTCGCGGCGGTGACGTCCGGCACGGGGCCCCACCCGGCCGGTGACGCGCAGAGCGTGACGTGTCCGCGACCGGCGCACAAGGACCTGCCGCGCGGCGCGTTCCGGTAGGCTGGAGCCTCAGCAGGGAGTCGGCCAGGCGACCGCGGCGGGCCCGGCCCGTCGAGGAAAGTCCGGACTCCGCAGGGCAGGGCGCTGGGTAACGCCCAGGCGCGGCGACGCGCGGACAGTGCCACAGAGAGCAGACCGCCAGGGGCCCGCGCCGCGGGTACCGGTGAGGGTGAAAGGGTGCGGTAAGAGCGCACCGGCGCCGGCGGCGACGCCGGCGGACAGGCAAACCCCGCCCGGAGCAAGGCCAAGCAGGTGCGTCGAGGTGGCCCGCCGAGCACCGGGTAGGCCGCTCGAGGCCGGCGGTGACGCCGGTCCCAGATAGATGGTCGCCCCCCGTCCCGGTGGGGACGGGCGACAGAATCCGGCTTATCGGCCGGCTCCCCGCTGCCACGGGGCCCGGCGGGTCATCCCTCCACGGTCACGTCGCGGCCGAGCCGCTCGCGCACGAGCGCCTGCAGGTGCGCGATGCGGGCGTCGTCGCGCTCCCGGCGACGCTGCAGCCGACGCAGCTCCACGACGGCGAGCCCGGGGATGTCCGGCCCGTCGCCGGAGAAGGCCGGGCACTGGGCCCGGAAGTCACACCAGCCGCACAGCTTCGAGGGAGCGGGCTCGAAGGCCTCCTCCCGGATGCGCGCGGCCACGTCGCGGATCGCCCGGGTCGCCGCCCGGGTGTCGATGCGCTCGCGGGGCACGCTGACCCGCACGCCCGGGACGACGAAGTCCAGCGCCACCCATTCGGGCCGGTGGCCCCACAGCTGCTCGGCAGCCAGGGCGTAGATGGCCAGCTGCAGGCTGCCGGCCACCTGCTCGCGCGTCTTCGCCCTGCGGTTGGTCTTCCAGTCGACGATGCCGATGCCGCCGCCCGGCGTGCGGGCGACGTGGTCGATCGACCCGACCACCTCGACGTCGTCGCCCAGATCCAGGCTGAACCACTGCTCGGTCGCCACCGCGGGGACGTAGTCGGCCGCATGGCGCGCGTGGTGGCGGCAGAGCACGTCCTGTGCGTGGCGGTACCAGCGCACCTTCTCGTCACGGTCCATCCCGGCGAACCCGGAGTCCTCCCAGTGGTCGTACAGGGCGGACAGCAGCGTCTCCACGGGGGGTGGCTGCGGCAGCTTCTGGTCCCACCAGGCCTCCAGCGCCGCATGGATGGACGCCCCCCACGACAGCTGGGGGCTCGGCTCGCCGGGCAGGCGGTCGACGTAGGCGAACCGGAACCTCAGCGGGCACTGCCGGTACGTCTCGACGCGGGAGAACGACAGCCGCAGGCCGCCCCCGGCGTCCGACGTGGAGTCGGGAGGCCGGCTGGTCAGGGTGGTCACCGAGCCGGGGGTGGTCGCCGAGCCGGACATGTCCGAAGCGTAACCCGCGTCTGTGACATCCCCGGCAGGCCGCGCCCGCCCGCCGGGGTCAGCGCCGGGCGGGGGTCGTGCCCAGGTGCTCGGCGACGAAGTCCAGCGCCAGCGCCTGCTGGCCCACGAGCTCCTCGACCCTGTGGGTGCCGTGGCCCGCGTCGTGGACCTCGTAGCGGTGGGGGACGCCGCGAGCGGCGAGCGCCCGCACGTAGTTGTCGACCTGGCGCTTGGGGCAGCGGGTGTCGTTGCGTCCGGCGACGATCAGCAGCGGCGCCCCCACAGAGCCGACGTGGGTCAGCGGGGAGCGGGCCCGGTACAGCTCCGGGCGCTGGGCGGGCGTGCCGGCGAACAACGACCGGTCGAGCTCGCGCAGCGCCGGGCTCTCGTCCTCGTACGCCGCGGGGTAGTCGGCGACCGGCACGACGGCGACACCGGCCGCCCAGGCGTGCGGCTGGGTGCCCAGCCCCATCAGCGTCAGGTAGCCGCCCCACGACGCGCCCGCCAGCACCGTGCGCCCGGCGTCGGCGACGCCGGCGCGCACGAGGTAGTCGCGCACGGCGAGCAGGTCGACCAGCTCCGGCCTGCCCGGGTCGCCCTCCAGGGCGTCCTCCCAGCGCGTGCCGTAGCCGGTCGAGCCCCGGTAGTTGGGCATGGCGACGGCGAAGCCGTGGTCGACCCAGGCCTGGACCTGCGGGTCGAACACGTCGGCCGCCTGCGCGTGCGGGCCGCCGTGGACCTCGACGACGAGCGGGTGCGGGCCGGGCCCGGCGGGGGTGGCCACGAAGGTGTGCACGCGGCCGCCCTCGCCGTTGTCCACGTGCAGCGAGGCGTACGGGGCGCCCCCGGGCGCGGGCTCGCCGGGCGGCGTCAGCAGCGGACGGTCTCCGTCGGCGTCGCGCACCCGGACCACCGGCATCGTCGACGAGGACGTGAACGCGTACCAGAGGGCCTCGTCGTCCCGCACCCGGGCGCCCACCACGGAGCCGTCCGCCACGGCCAGGGGCTGGTGGCGGTGGCCCGTGAGATCGTAGCGGTGCAGGTCGGTGCGGCCCAGGTGGTCGTGGCCCAGCAGCAGCGCCGAGCCGTCCGGCCACCAGTCGACGACCCACACCTCGCCGGGCAGGTCGACCCACAGGGGCACGCGGGTCCCCACCGGGGGCGCCCACAGCTCCGGCCGCAGCCGGCCGCTGCGGTCCGACACCACGGCCAGGCGCTGGTCGCCGGGCACGCGGGACCAGCCCGCCGCGAGCAGGCGGGTTCGCGGCCCGTCGGACAAGTCGGCGACCGCGGTCCCGCTGACCGGGTCGACGACCCGCAGGTCCGGGTGCGTCGCGCCGCCGTGCTCGGTGTGGCTGATCGCCAGGAGGGCGCCGTCCCGGCTCAGCCCCGCGACCGACGCCTGCCGGCGATGGCGGTAGACGACCCGCGTGCCCGCGCGGTCGCCGGCGTGGATGGTGAAGCCGTCGCGACCGGCGGTGCCCACGGCCAGCCGTCCCTCGCGCACCGACAGGCCCGCCGACCACGCCGGCGCCAGCGTGGGCGCCAGTGGGCGCGGTGGGCCGCCGTCGAAGGGAGCGACGACCCACCGTCCGACCTCGTCGCCCGCGTGGTCGTCGAACCACACCACCCCGCTGCCGTCGGGCAGGACCTGCCCGCGGGTGACGCCCGTCGGCTTGTCAGTCAGCACCGTGTGCCGGTCGTGGGCCCGATCCCACGACACGAGCTGCCAGACGCCCGAGGCATCGGTCGCGTACGAGCACCGGTCCGGGGCGGCGGCGGCCCACGAAGGCAGCGAGACGCGGGGGGCACGGAAGCGACGCTGCCATGCCGGGGGTTGGCCCGCCGCGGCGCCACCGTCCCCCGGCGGGCCCCCGCCGGGCTCAAGCAATGCCGACGAGCTCCGCGGTGGCGATCACGTGGCCCTTGGCGGCGCTGCGAATCTCAGCGCGGGTCGCGCCCGGCGGCAGGTCCAGCTCGGTGTCGAGCGCGAACAGGCGGAAGAAGTACCGGTGGGGGCCGCGGTCCTCGTCGGCGACCGGGCCGTTGAAGCCGGACTCGCCGAATTCGTTGAGGCCCTGCACCAGCGGCACCGGCTCCTCGATGATGGCGTCGCGCGGCACCGCCTCCGGCAGGCCCTTGTCGTCGGGGGAGATGCCGTAGACGACCCAGTGGGTGAACACACCCGCCTCGGCGTCCGGGTCGTCACAGACCAGCACGAGCTCCCGGGTCCCCTCCGGGCACGAGGACCACTCGAGCGGCGGGGAGACGTCGTCACCCTCCCCCGTGTGACGCACCGGCAGGGGCCGGTCGTGCTCGAACGCCGGGCTCGTGAGGCGGAACTCCGCCATCGTCGGTCGTCTCCTGTTCGCTCGCGCACCGTCCGGGACCTGCCCTGCCGGGCCGGGCCTCAGGCTACCGTCCGGCCGACGAGCCGTCGCGGCCCCGTCGGTCTCCACCGGTCCACCTGTGGCACCATGCGGTCCCAGGCCCGACGGGCGGAGGATGCGCGGTGGCCATGTCCCGGGCGCCCGCCCATCCACGAGCCGGGACGGGCGCCAGCCTCTCGCCGCAGCTGCGCCGGCTGCGCATCGCCCTGTCGTTCTTCTTCGGCGCCCTGGCCCTCGGCGTCCTGGGCTACCGGCTCCTTCTGGGCCTGGGCTGGATCGACGCGCTGTACATGACCGTCATCACCGTCTCGACCGTCGGCTTCCGGGAGGTCGTCAGCCTGACGCCCGCGGCGGAGATCTTCACGGTCGTCCTGATCGTCGCGGGGGTGGGCAGCGCCTCCTACTCGGCGTTCTCCGCGGTCGAGGTGGTGGTGGAGGGTCACCTGCGTCACGAGTTGGAAAGGCGGCGCATGAACCGCAAGATCGGTCGGCTCCAGGGCCACGTCATCGTCTGCGGTTACGGGCGGGTGGGCCGGCACGTGGCCCTGTCGCTGGGCGAGGAGCGGGGCACTCCCTTCGTCGTCGTCGACTCCGACGAGCGCCACACGGACCTGGTACGCGACGACGGGTGCCTGTTCGTGCTGGGCGACGCGACCGCGGAGCACGTGCTCGAGGAGGCCGGGCTGCCGCGCGCCCGGGCGCTGGTGTCCTGTGTCAACAGCGACGCCGACAACGTGCTCATCGTCCTCACGTCCAAGGGCCTGCGGCCGGACCTGACCGTGGTGGCGCGCGCGAAGACGGACGAGAACGAGGCCAAGCTGCGCCGCGCCGGAGCGGACCGCGTCATCTCGCCGACCACCATCGGGGGCCGGCGCATCGCCCAGATCCTGACCCGGCCGGTGGTCGCGGACTTCCTCGACGGCCTCGGTGCGGGCGGCATCGAGTACACGCTGGACGAGGTGCCCGTCCGGGAGGGCTCCGAGCTGGCCGGCGCGACCCTGGAGGGGGCGGGGCTGCGCGAGCGTCACCGGTGCACGGTCCTGGCGGTGCACCACGCCGAGGGGGGCTGGCTGGACACGCATCCGGAGCCGGACTCCCGGTTGCACGCCGGGGACGTGCTCGTCGTGATGGGGGGAGACGACGACGTCCACGCCATGCGCGAGCGCTTCGTGGGGCGCTGAGCGCTCAGCCCAGGACGTCGGCGATGCGGTCCAGGCCGGTGGCCAGCTCCCGGTCGGACAGGGCGTAGGACAGCCGAAGGCAGCCCGGCGCACCGAAGCCCTCGCCCGGCACCAGCGCCACCCTGGCCGTCTCCAGCAGCACGTCGCACAGCTCCACGCTGGTGCGGGCGGTCCGGCCCGCGACGGGGGGGCCGCCCAGCACTCCCGCCACGGACGGGAACAGGTAGAAGGCGCCGTCGGGCAGCGGGCACTCGACGCCGGGGAGGCTGTCGAGGAGCTCCCGGGCCAGGGTGCGGCGCCGGGCGTAGGTGTCCCGCATCCGCGCCACGACGTCGAGGGGGCCGTCCAGCGCGGCCAGCGCGGCGGCCTGGGAGACGTTGGCCACGTTGGACGTGACGTGGCTCTGCAGGCGCAGCATGGCCCGCGTGACGGGCGGCGGCGCGATCGACCAGCCGACGCGCCACCCGGTCATGGCGTACGTCTTGGCGACGCCGTTGACGACGACGCAGCGCTCCCGGGCGGCGGGCGCCACCACGGGGAGGCTGACGTGGCGCGCGTCGCCGTAGACCAGGTGCTCGTAGATCTCGTCGCACACCACCCACACGCCGTGCCTGGCCGCCCAGCGGCCGATCGCGGCCACCTGCTCGGGCGGGTACACCGCACCCGTGGGGTTCGACGGCGAGCAGAACACGAGCAGCTTGGTGCGCGCCGTCCGGGCCGCCTCGAGCTGGTCCACGCTCACCCGGAAGCCGGACGCGACGTCGGTGGGCACGGCCACGACCTCGGCGCCGGCCAGGCGGGCCTGCTCGGGGTAGCTGACCCAGTAGGGGGCGGGCAGCAGCACCTCGTCGCCGGGCTCCACGAGCGCCTGGAAGACGTTGAACAGGGCGTGCTTGCCGCCGTTGGACACGACGACCTCGTCGGGCCCCGCGTCCAGGCCCGAGTTGCGCCCGGTCGCGGCTGCGATCGCCTCCCGCAGCGCCGGCAGCCCCCCGGCGGGGCTGTAGCGGTGCAGGGCGGGGTCGGCACAGGCGCGCTGGGCCGCGGCGACGACGTGGTCGGGTGTGGCGAAGTCCGGCTCGCCGGCCCCGAAGCCGATGACGTCCTCACCGGCCGCGCGCAGGGCCTTGGCCCTGGCGGTGATCGCGAGCGTCACCGACTCGGCGATCGCCCGCACGCGCCGGGAGGTGGGCTCGGTCATGGGAATGTCCTTGCGCCGCGGCGTGGCCGCCGGCTCGCGCGGCCGGCCCCACGCTGCGTCCCCCCGCCCCGCGCGTCAACTCGGCGGGAGGCATACGGCCGGGGCGGTTCGGGCAGCATCGCGGGTAGTCGCCGCGACATCGCCGATCGACAGGACTGGTCATGGCTGACAGGTACACGGTCCCGGGCATGGACCCGGACGCGGCCCGGCAGGTCGCCGAGACCCTGCAGGATCGTCTCAACGCGATGATCGATCTGCAGTTGACCTTGAAGCACATCCACTGGAACGTGGTGGGGCCGACGTTCATCGGGGTGCACGAGATGCTCGACCCGCAGGTCGACGCGGTGCGCCTGATGAGCGACGACCTGGCCGAGCGGATCGCCACCCTGGGCTACGAGCCCGCCGGGACCCCCGGCTACGTGGCGAGGCACCGGTCCTGGGAGGACTACAGCATCGGCAGGGCACCCACCCAGGAGCATCTGGCCGCGCTCGACGTGGTCTACCGGGGGATCATCGGCGACCACCGCCAGGCGATCGAGAAGTTCGACGACCTCGACCTCATCAGCCAGGACATGCTGATCGAGCAGAGCGAGAAGCTGGAGATGTACCAGTGGTTCGTTCGGGCCCACCTGGAGGACCGCGGGGGGCACATGGCCCACGAGCGCGCCACCACCGAGCGTGGCGCCGCCGAGGCGGTGGCCGAGCAGGGCTGACCACCGCCCCCTCAGCGGCGGGCGTGGGCCGACGCGTCCTCGGCGTCGTCGTCGTCCATCTCCTCGCGGGTGATGCCCAGCACGGACAGCACCGCGTCCAGGTAGGGCACGCTGACGGCGGTGTCCGCGGCGCGCCGCACGACGGGCTTGGCGTTGAACGCGATCCCCAGCCCGGCGCGGGCCAGCATGTCCAGGTCGTTGGCCCCGTCGCCGACCGCCACCGTCTGTGACAGGGGGACCCCCGCGGCCCCCGCGAACCGCTCCAGCAACAGCGCTTTCATCGCCCGGTCCACGACCGCGCCGCGGACCCTGCCGGTGAGCCGTCCGTCGGCGACCTCCAGCACGTTGCCGGCCGTGTAGTCCAGGCCCAGCTCGTCGCGCAGCCAGTCGGTGACCACGGTGAACCCGCCGCTGACGGCGGCGACCACGAACCCCAGCCGCCGCAGGGTGCGCACGAGCGTGCGCGCGCCCGGGGTGAGCGTGACCTCGTCGCGCACCTCGTGCACGGCCTCGACGGGCAGTCCCTCGAGCAGCGCGACCCGGCGGCGCAGGGACTGCTCGAAGTCCAGCTCGCCGTCCATCGCCGCCGCCGTGATGGCCGCCACGTCGCCGGCGCAGCCGGCCCGCAGGGCGAGGGCCTCGATCACCTCGCCCTGCACGAGGGTTGAGTCGACGTCGAGGCAGACGAGTCGCTTGGCACGGCGGGACAGGCTCGCGGGCTGCACCGCCACGTCGACGCGCTGGGCGGCGGCCTCGGCGGCGAGCTCCGAGCGCAGCCGCCGGGGGTCCCCGCCGGAGACGAGCAGCTCGAAGCTCGTGATCGGGTAGCGCGACAGCCGCACGATCCGGTCGATGTTGGCCCCGCACTCGGCGATGCGCCCGGTGACGGCGGCGATGGCGGAGGTGCGGAGGGGCTGACCGAGCAGGGTGACGTAGTGACGCTGGGTGGTGGCACGGGGCCGTCGCGCTGCCATCGAGGTGAAGTCGACCTCGACCCCGAGCTCGGCGGCTGTCGCCCGCAGGGCCTGCCGGGTCGCCTGCTCGTCGACGCCGGGGGACACCAGGATGCCCAGCGTCAGCCGGTCGCGGATGACCACCTGTTCCATGTCGAGGACGCGCGCCTGCAGCTCGGCCAGGGCCGCCGCCAGCCGCGAGGTCAGTCCCGGGCGGTCACGGCCGGTGACGGTGATGAGCAGCGCGCTTGCGTCGTCCATGCGAGGGTCACGGTATAGCCTCCGCCTACATGGAGGAGATCGCCAAGCCGCGGGAGCTGCTCGCCGTCCGCACCTCCGCCGAGGTGCTGTTCGGTCTGCTGCGCGACTGGTTCGACGTCGCCGGGGTCGTGTCGCTGGACCTGCGCGGGATCGACTCGGCCGTCAGCGAGCTCGGCGACCCGCAGCTGATCATGGCGATGGCGATGCGCAAGCTGCAGGCGCTGCACCTGCTCACCACGCCGGGGGTGCGGACGACCACCGACGTGGTGCTGACCCTGATCCAGGACCTGGAGCGGGCGCTGCTGCAGGCGCCCAGCATGCACCTGAAGAGCGCCGCCGCCGACATCGACTGGGACGCGGAGCTGGCCGCCCTCGACGTCGACGACGCGTCACAGGCGCCGCCGGCGCCGGGGCGCTCCACCGACGAGGTGGAGGTGTTCCGCCGTCACCACCAGGCGCTGCACGAGGCGGCGCGCGCCGTCCTGCATGCGTCCGAGGGGCAGATTCGCACGCTCATCTGAGGCGTGGACCACGCGTCAGCTCGCAGAAGCGGGCCGGCCCCACGTTGCCGCCGGTGACGGTGACACCGACCCGTCGGCCGGCGAAGCGTCCGCCGGACCCGAGCAGCGCGGCCACGGCGCAGGCGCCGCTCGGCTCCGTCACGAGCTTGAGGCGGTCGAACAGGAATCCCATGGCCTCGACGATGCGGTCATCGTCGACCCGTACGACCTCGTCGACGAGCCGCCGGTTGACCGGGAACGTCAACCGCCCGGGGACCGGGGCCCGCAGGCCGTCGGCGATCGTGCGCGGCGCCACGGCGACCCGGCGCCCGGCGCGCAGCGAGCGGAACGTGTCGTCGGCCCCGGACGGCTCGACACCGACGACGCGGGCACCCGGGCACAGCCCGGTCGCCGCCGTCGAGCACCCGGCGATGAGACCGCCCCCGCCCACGCACACCAACAGATCGTCGAGGTCGCCGACCTGCTCGATCAGCTCCAGGGCGACCGTCCCCTGCCCCGCCATCACGGCGGGGTCGTCGTAGGGACGCACGAGCTGCAGGCCTCTGCGGGCCGCGACCCGCGCGGCGACGTCCTCCCGCCGCCTGCGCGGGTCGTGTGTGACGACCTCGGCCCCGTAGCCGGCGGTGGCGGCCAGCTTGGCGGCGGCGGAGTCGTCGGGCATGACGATCACCGCGCGCGCGCCGAGCAGGCGGGCGGCCAGCGCCACGGCCTGGGCGTGGTTGCCCGAGGAGTAGGCGACGACACCCGCCCGCAGCCGCGCGGGCGTCAGCGACGCGAGCTTGTTGTAGGCGCCGCGGAACTTGAACGACCCGCTGCGCTGGAAGGGCTCCGCCTTCAGCCAGACGGTCGCTCCGCTGATCGCGTCGAGCGTGCGTGACGTCAGCACCGGCGTGCGATGGGCGACGCCGTCCAGCCGACGGGCCGCCGCGGACACGTCCGACAGGCCGATCATCGCCGCCTCACCGTAGCCTCGCCGCCCCTACAGTTGCGGCGATGGGACCGTTGCGACGATGAACCTCGTCGACCTCGCCCTGCTGGCGATGCTGGCGTACGCCGCCGTCCGGGGGGCGCGGCAGGGGGCGGTGTCCCAGATCGCCGCGTTCGGCGGGGCCGTCGCCGGCCTGCTGGCGGGGGCCCGCTTCGCGCCCGACCTGGCCGCGCGGTTCGTGGACCGGCCCGGGCCGACCCTGTCGCTGCTGACGGTCTCGCTGATGATCGCCGGCCTGGTGCTGGGCCAGGGGCTGGGGTTCGCCCTCGGGGCGCGCCTGCGAGCGGCCGCCGGCGCGCTGGGCGCCGCGCCCGCGGACCGCCTCGCCGGGGTCGTCGTCGGCGTGGCGGCGCTGGTCGCGTCGGTCTGGCTGCTCGCGTCGGTGCTGGTGCAGGGCCCGTCGCCCACCCTGGCGCAACAGATCCGCCGGTCGCGGATCGTGTCGTCGATCCAGCGCACCCTGCCTCCCGCCCCTGACGTCGTGGCGCGGGTGGGCACGTACCTGGACGAGCAGGGCTTCCCACAGGTCTTCGCCGGCCCGCTGGACGACACGACCGCCCCGCCGGTGGGCCAGGCCGACGAGCGGGCGGTGCGCTCGGCCACCGCGGCGGGGAGCCGCTCGACGGTCCAGGTCGAGGCCACCGGCTGCGGGGCCGTGTCGGCCGGCAGCGGCTTCGTCACCTCCGGCGACGTCGTCGTGACCAACGCCCACGTCGTCGCGGGCGCCGGTGACGTGTCGGTGCGGGACCGG